>CAJONH010000158.1 GCA_905235825.1 Candidatus Gastranaerophilales bacterium | reverse complement strand
TTTATCTTCTCTGAAAGGAAGCAGTGTAAATGTTGATAAATCAGGGAAGAAATACATATCCGAGGTTTCAATATTTCTAAATCCTTTTATTGATGAACCGTCCAGCATACATTCATTGTTTAAAATTTTATCAATTTGAGAACTCGGTAGAGAAACATTCTTTATTTGTCCGTTAATATCGCAGAATTGAAGTTTAATAAATTCAACTTTTTTTTCTTTTACGATTTTCTTAATTTCTTCTTCCGTATAGACTTTTCTTCCACTCATATCTTCCGCCTTTCCGTTTAATAAAATTATTATATAACTTGTAAAAAAAATTTCAAGCATAAAAATTAATTTTAACGAAAATTGCATAAAATTTTTTACAAAATTGTAAAATTTTGAGTGCAAATTTTCTTATGTGAAATGATTTTTTTGTTAAAACATACATTTTAACAAAAAATACATATTTTAAAGATTTCAAATTAAAATAATACACTATATATATTCAATTGTCCGATAATTTAAATTTATATTTTCAAAATAATCTGTAAGTATAGACTTATGAGGAATTTTATTATGCAAGAAGTTACAATTTATACGGTTGATTATTGTCCGTATTGCAAAAAGGCAGAAATGCTGCTGAAAGAAAAAAATATTGATTATAAAAAAATAGATATTACTTCTAACGAAAAAGAAGAAAGAAATAAATTAGGCGAACGTTACGGAATTGAAGGTAAAGTGACGGTGCCTCAAATCATAATAGGTAAAAAAAGAATAGGCGGTTTTGATGTACTTGAAAAATTAAATAATTCAGGTTCTTTAGATGTTTTGTTAGAGGATTAAATTATGAATAAATTTTTTTATTATAATGCTTTATGCTCAGGTTCAAATACTCAAAGCGTATTTTCAATTGATCCTTATGTTACCGCAATAAAAGAACTTTTAGTTTCAGAACTCAAACAGGTTGTTTATTATATAGAAAAATTACGCAGTTTTGATTTTGACATGAGTTCTTATACCGATAAAGTAATTGAATTTATTACGGTGTTAATTGTAAATTTGGATTTTACAAAGGAAAATACTTTTATTATTATCGAAGATTTGTATAACAATAAAAAAATGCTCGAAAAAATGTATATTTCGGCTTGCGAAAAAGCAGACCTTGAACCGGATTTGTTTTCTGAAAATACAGGTAATTTATCTTCTAAAGATATTATTTTAAAAGCATTAAACGAAAAAGAAAAAGATATAAAAACATCGGGATTAAATCTAAAAACGGATAAAAACAAAAAATATCTGTATGAAATAATGATGAACATAGTACTAAATGCTTGCAACAAACTTATAGAATTAAAAAGCTACGGAATAAGTTTAGAAAATGCGAAAAATAACGTTTTAAGTTTTCTTAATACTACAAATATTCCGTCACTTTCCGATGATGAGTTAAAAAATATAATAAGAAATTTTGCAAAAAATAACTATGAAACAACAAAAATATTATACAATACATTAATGAAGCGTTTTGGCCCCGTGTCAAAAACAAAGGTAGATGTATGCGAAAAAGAAGGACAGGCTGTTTTAGTTTCAGGCAGCGGATTTGATGAACTTGAAAAAATTCTTTCTGCCGTAAAAGGGTTAAATATTAATGTTTATTCATATCAAGAAATGATTAGTGCTTTTCAGTATGAAAAATTAAGGCAGCATCCGAATTTTGCAGGGCATTATACAAAATCGACAAATAATATTCAATCGGATTTTGCTGATTTCCCTGGGCCTGTTTTTGTAACAAAAAATTCAATGCCCAAAATAGATGTAATAAGAGGCAGAATTTTTACAAGTACAAAATACCCCGCCTTTGGCATATCAAAAATCGAAAATGATAATTTTGAACCGCTGGTTAAAAGTGCATTGGAAACAAAAGGTTTTTTAAATAACTTTACTTTAAAAACAATAAACATAGGTTATAATAAAAATGAAATTGAGAACGGAATTTCTGAAATAATAACAAAATTCAAAAATAAAGAAATTAAAAATGTAATAATCATTGGTATAACGGATAAATTTAATATTATTGACGACTATATATCCGAATTTTTAAATTTAAATCATGAAAATAATTACATAATATCCTTTACGGAAGAATTAAAACAAAATAATTTTATGCATGTAAATTCATATCTTGATTTTGGTATTCTTTATGAAATTGTTGAAAAATTAATAGAACAGGAATCCGAAATAAGAAATCACATAAGTATTTTTCTTGCAGATTGCAATAATACAACCATATCCCACATATTTAACTTTATACATTTAGAGGTGAGAAATATATTTTTGGGGCCTTGTTGTCCGAATGTGGTAAGTCCTGTTCTTGTTGAGGGTTTGGATTCAATGTTTAACATAAAGACCTTAACGACACCCAAGGAAGATTTGGAACTAATAAACGAAAAAGGCGGTTAATTCAAAAACCGCTTTTTTACTATTAATACGATTAAATATATTTTATGCAAAAAAAGCGGAATTTTATAATTCCGCATAAATACTACGTAAATATAAATTTTTAATTACAAATACTTGTAGCGTATCCGGGTATTGTGTATAGTGTTCTCCTGCATAGATTTTGTGAATTAACACAATAAATACCTGTACTTGTTCTTGCACTACTATTACATCCGCATAACAGACAAAATGAACAACTTGTTGTACTAAAACATCTGTATCCGGGAGCTATATAGCTCGAACTGCAATAATATGTTCCATTAGAATTACTTACATATCCATATATTCCATTATCACAGCTCAAATAATAATCAGACAAAATCGAACTATTTTCAATTGTATCTTCATATAAGGCTAAAAGTTCTTGCTCGGTTAAATTTTCAATAGCAGAATATTGAGTCATTTCATCTTCCTTTCCCAAATTAATAATTTACCTAGTTTTATGTTATATCTACAGTTTAAATGCCTATGAAATCCTGAATATGGAGTAAAAGTAAGTTCTTCAAAATAAAGTTTATTGTTATAAATCATCCAATCCGCACGTACAAACAAAAAATCTTTTGATATTTCTTTTGATAAAACAATCGATTGATTTAATAATTCATCTGCAGGGCTGTTTGCTTTAATATCTCCATTTGATAAAATATCATCGATTATATTTAATTTTTCATCATATAAAGTTGTTTGTTTATTCGTTCCTTCATTAAGTCTTAATATTAGTTTTGGTATTCCCCAAAAACAATAAACCTGTATCTGTTCTACATTTTTATTTATATCATTTCTTAATAAAGGTTCAATTAATATTTTGGGTTCTATATATTTGTCATTGCGAGGAACAACGGCATTTTGGGTGACGTGGCAATCCATTGGATTATACTTTTTAGTCGTAGATTGCCACGCAGGTTCTAAATTGAAGTCAACCTGCTCGCAATGACGGTCAGCAGATTTGACTTTGTACTGCATTTCAAACCCGCCCCAAAAACTGTAGTCTTGTTCAAGCCAGCCTGTTATGTTTCTTTTTACAATATCGAACAATCGTTTGTTTTTTAGAAATTCTTCTTTAT
>CAJONH010000157.1 GCA_905235825.1 Candidatus Gastranaerophilales bacterium | reverse complement strand
TTATACCATGAATAAAGAAGAATTAGTACAAGAAATTTCAAAAAAAGCTAATGTTACACAAAAAGATGCAACAGAAGTTTTAAATGCTCTTATGTCAACAATCGAAAAGACGGTTGCTAAAGGTAAAAAAGTTACTTTAGTCGGTTTCGGAACATTTGAATCACGTAAAAGAGCTGCACGTATGGGTCGTAACCCTCAAACAGGTGCAAGCATTAAAATTGCTGCAAAAACAGCTCCTGTATTCGTAGCAGGTAAAAAATTCAAAGAAATCGTTGACGGAAAAGTAGCTTCAAAGAAATAGTTCTTTGGTTTTATTTAAAAGAGGCAGGCTTTATGTCTGCCTCTTTTAATTTTTGCAACAATATTAAACAAAACATTTATATTGTGTTATAATCGTTGCTATAAAATCGGTATATTAGTTTTGCCGATATCAGACACTATAAAAAGGAATATTAATGGCAAAGAAATACATTTACTTTGTTGATGTAACAAATCGTGACGGTGTTCAAACTTCACGTTTAGGATTGGCAAAGCTGCAAAAGACTATTATAAATTTAATGCTGGATGATGTTGGTATAACTCAATCCGAAATAGGTTTTCCCACAACCAAACACGAATTAAACTATTTAAACGGAAATTTAGAGCTTGTTGACCGTGGTGTAATAACGAAAACAAAACTTTCAGGCTGGATGAGAGGTATAGAAGAAGATGTATACCTTTCTTTTCAGAATGTTCCCCGATTAAAAAATATAAATTTATCTGTTTCAACTTCTGACCAGATGATAAAAGGAAAATTCGGCGGTAAAAAAACGAGAGATGATATAATTAAATCAACCGTAAAAGCCCTTGATGCGGCAGTTGCCTGCGGAGCTCAATCCATAGGTGTTAATGCGGAAGACGCTTCAAGAAGCGATATCGAATATTTAATAACATTCGGATTGGAAGCAAAAAAACATGGAGCCCAAAAGTTCAGATATTGTGATACTTTAGGTTATGACGATCCTATAAGTGCTTATGAAAGAATTTCAAAAATAGCATCCGAAACACAAATGGATATAGAACTACACTTCCATAATGATTTGGGAATGGCAGCGGGAAATAGTGTTATTGGTGCAAAAGCAGCTATTGATGCCGGAGTAAATGCATATATCAATACTGCAATTAACGGTATGGGCGAACGTGCCGGCAATGCCGATTTAATATCCTGTTTATTGGGTGTTTTAAAATCATCCGGCATGCATGAAAAATATGCTATAGACCCGAATATAGACCTTTCTAAAACTTGGAAACTTGCCAAATATACATCTTATGCATTTGGAGTTCCGCTGCCGATTAATCAGCCTGCTACAGGTGCTAACGCATTTGCACATGAGTCCGGTATACACGCAGATGGTGCTTTGAAAGACCGTTTAAATTATGAATTATATGCTTATGAAGAATTAGGCAGAGGCGAACCCGAAATAGTTGAAACAGGAAGAATGATTACAACAGGTGAATATGGCGGTATTAAAGGTTTTAGAAATGTATATGAAAAAATGGAAATAGAATTTCAGGATGAAGACGAAGCAAGAAATATTCTTGAATTAGCTCGTTATGCAAATGTACACACGCAAAAACCTTTAACCCAGAGCGAGCTTAAATTTATATATTATTATCCCGATATTGCAGCTAAAATAATGACAGTTACACCATATTATATGCCGACGGGTAATTTAAAAAAGAGAGTCGATAATAATTTTATTACACAACCTCATTTATTTGTTTAATCATGGAAAGAGAGAATTATGGGACAAACAATAGCGGAAAAAATCTTATCAAAACACGCAGACAGACCGGTTAAACCCGGTGAACTTATAATATCAAACATAGATGTTGTAATGGTTCAGGACGGAACAGGGCCATTAGCCGTAAATGAATTTAAGAAAATGGGAAAAGGTAAATTATTTAATCCGGAAAGAACTATTCTTTTTATTGACCATGCCGCACCTAGTCCCAGAAAAGAACTTTCTAATTCTCACACCGTTTTAAGAGATTTTGCAAAAGAATATGGAGCTGTACTTTCAGAAGTCGGTGAAGGTGTATGCCATCAAAGATTGATTGAAAGTTTTGTAAATCCGGGTGAAGTATTGCTTGGTGCTGATTCACATACCTGTACATCGGGTGCTTTAGGAGCTTTTGCAACAGGCGTAGGTTCAACCGATATAGCTGTTGTTATGGCACTTGGCAAAACATGGTTAAAAGTTCCTTCAACATATAAAATTGTTTTAGAAGGAGAATTTGAAAAAGGTGTTTACGCTAAAGATTTAATTTTATATCTGATAGGTTTAATCGGTGCGGATGGAGCTACTTATAAAGCACTTGAATTTACGGGAAGTGCCGTAAAAAATATGACAATGTCAGACAGATTTACAATTTCCAATATGGCAGTTGAAGCGGGTGCAAAAGCCGGTTTATTTGAAACCGATGAAAAAACAAGAGAATATTTAAAACAGCACGGCAGAGAAAATAAATTTGTTGAAATAAAAGCAGATGATGATGCTGAATATGAACGTGTAATAAATATAAATCTCAGTGATTTAAAACCGATGATTTCATTACCGCATACCGTTGATAATACCAAAACAATTGATGAAATGCCTAAAGTTGAAGTAAATCAAGTTTATATAGGTACTTGTACAAACGGAAGAATTGAAGATTTAAGAATTGCGGCAGAAATATTAAAGAATAAAAAAGTAAAAGAAGGTGTGAGATTACTTGTTGCACCTGCATCAAGACAGGTATTTCTGCAAGCTCTTGAAGAAGGACTTATAACAACATTGGTAAATTCGGGAGCTGCAATAGTTACATCGGGGTGCGGAGCTTGTGTAGGTGTTCATGCCGGAATTTTAGGCGATGGTGAAGTTTGCTTATCAAGTCAAAACAGAAATTTTCAGGGTAGAATGGGAAATACCGAAGGATTTATATATCTTTCATCTCCCGCAACTTGTGCATACAGTGCAATAAAAGGTTATATAGCAGATGTCAGAGAGGTTTTATAATGTCAATACTAAAAGGAAAAGCATTTAAATTCGGCGATAATATATCAACAGACCATATAGCACCGGGAAGATTATTTCATTTACGTTCCAACCTTCCTGAACTGGCAAAACATGTTTTAGAGGATGCAGATCCGGAATTTGCCTCAAAAATGAGCAAGGGAGATTTTGTTGTAGGCGGAAATAATTTTGGTTTGGGTTCTTCAAGAGAGCATGCACCTCAAATTATAAAAATAGCAGGAGTTGGAGCTGTTCTTGCAAAAAGTTTCGCAAGAATATTCTACCGTAATGCAATTAATATCGGTCTTTTACTTATAGAATGCGATACAGATAAAATCAATGCCGGCGATGAGCTTGAAGTAAATATAAAAGAAGGCTATGTTTACAATAAAACACAGGATATAAAATTGCCTTTCCCGCCTTTACCTGATGTTATGATAAAACTTTTAAACGAAGGCGGATTAATAGAACACATAAAAAAACACGGTGATTTTGATTTGGTTTAGGAGTAGATATGCAGACAGTAACATTAATACCCGGTGATGGAATAGGCCCTGAAATAACAGAAGCTGTAGTTTCCATATTAAAAGAAGCAGGTGCTGAAATTGAATGGGATATTCAAAGTGCAGGTTCGGATGTCATGGAAAAAGAGGGAACTCCGCTTCCCGACAGAGTAATTGAGTCAATTAAGAAAAATAAAGTTGCACTGAAAGCTCCCGTAACAACACCGATAGGAAAAGGTTTCAGAAGTGTTAATGTTGCATTACGTAAGTCTTTAGACTTATATGCCAATCTTCGTCCCTGTAAAAATATAGAAGGAATTAAAACGAGATTTGATAATGTCGATTTAATAATTGTGCGTGAGAATACCGAAGATTTATATGCGGGTATTGAACGGCAAATCGATGAAGACAGTGCTGAAAGCATAAAAATTATAACAAGAAAAGCATCTTTAAGAATTGCCGAATTTGCATTTGACTATGCGGTAAAAAACAATCGGAAAACGGTTACTGCAGTAACCAAAGCAAATATTTGCAAATTAACCGACGGACTTTTTCTTAATTGTGCAAGAGAAATTGCACAAAAATATCCTGATATTGAATTTAAGGAAATCCTTGTAGATAATCTATGCATGCAATTGGTACAAAATCCCGAAAAGTTTGATGTTCTTGTATTGCCTAATTTATACGGAGATATTGTTTCTGACCTTGGAGCAGGTTTAATAGGCGGGCTCGGGGTTGCACAGGGTGCAAACATAGGTCTGGAAGCGGCTGTTTTTGAACCTGTTCACGGAAGTGCTCCCGATATAAAGGGGCAGAATAAAGCAAATCCTACCGCTCTTTTACTTTCCGCAATAGAGATGCTTAAATATATAAATCAAAGAAATATTGCCGAAAAAATTGAAAAAGCTCTTTTTAAAGTTATAAAGGAAGGAAGGGTATTAACTCCTGATTTAAAAGGAAATTCTTCAACCTCTGAATTTAAGGATGAAATAATAAAAAATTTATCATAAATGAGAGTATAAATTTATGTCTATAATATCTGCAATATATACCTTTTGTGAAACAAAAAGAATGACCTTTGATTTACTTGCGTGGTTAATTTCAAGATTTGTACAAAAAAATAAAAGATATTCGTTAATAAAAAAAATAACATACTATCCGTATTATTACCTGACA
This sequence comes from Candidatus Gastranaerophilales bacterium, assembly GCA_905235825.1. Classification (GTDB taxonomy): domain Bacteria; phylum Cyanobacteriota; class Vampirovibrionia; order Gastranaerophilales; family Gastranaerophilaceae; genus Avigastranaerophilus. The sequence continues at coordinate 6,537 of CAJONH010000157.1, read as the reverse complement.
AAAAGAAGATTAAAACCTTTAAACGAAAACAGTAAAAAAACACTCCACGTAAATGGTATAACAATGATATCAGGAAATACATATTTATCCGACAATGTTAATTTTAACGGAATGATTATACAGGGAACAGGTAAAGTAACAATAGGAAGATATTTTCACTCCGGCGAAAATTGCAGAATGATTACCCAAAATCATAATTATAGAGGTAATGCAATACCTTATGATGAAACAATGATTATTAAGGATATTGAAATAGGGGATTTTGTTTGGCTTGGAACAAATGTAATGCTTTTACCCGGAACTAAAATAGGCGAAGGTGCAATTATACAAGCAGGAAGCGTTGTCCATGGGGAAATCCCCGCTTATGCAATTGCCGGCGGTAATCCTTGCAGAGTATTTAAGTATAGAGATATAGAACATTTTCAAAAATTAAAATCCGAAAATAAATTTTTATAAACATATATTTTAAATATAAAATTTATGATATTCTTAATATAGATTAAATTTACGGTAAAAGAAGTGCATATATGAATTATAAATTAATTGATTTTAGCATAATGGGCGATTCAAGAGGCAAACTTATTGCGGCAGAAGAATTATCCGAGGCTGTTCCCTTTGCAATTAAAAGAGTTTATTGGATATTTGATACACTTCCCGATGAAGAAAGAGGAAAACACGCACATAAAGAGCTTGAACAAATTATAGTTGCTATGGATGGTGCCTGCCAGTTTGTATTGGATGACGGAGAAAAACGTGAAACCGTCTGGTTAAACAGACCCGATAAGGGTCTATATATAGGAAAAAATATGTGGAGAGAAATGCGTCATTTTTCTTACGGATGTAAATTAATGATTATTGCAAGTACAAAATACGACCCTAAAGAATACATTAGAAGTTATGATGAATTTTTAAAAACCGTTAAAGGTTAAAATTATGAAATATGATAAATATTATCCGTTAATTGAAAAAGCGAATAAAAAATTTATAAATTTTTTGGATAAAATTAAAGATATAAAAGATTTTGATGAAAAGAATTCAGCAATAAAATCATTGTTGGAGTTTGCTGTTTATCATAATGCAGGTATTTGGACTTCTTCTTATATAGAAAATTTTTATACCGATTATGCAAAATCTGTTGATATTGATAATTATGAAGTTCCATTCAAAAAAAACAGTTTTCTGCATGTATTAACAACGGGATATTCAACAGGCGGACATACAAGAGTTGTAGAACGCTGGATTTTAAATGCTCCAGAAATTCAAAATCATAGTGTTGTAATTTTATCGCCTAATAATGATAAAATGCCTGTTCTTGAAAATAATGTAAAATTTAAAAAGGGTAAATGCATTTATTTTGATAATAATCTTTCCGAAAAAGAAAAGGCAATAAAATTAAGAGAACTTGCACTCGGTTATGAATTTATAATTCTTCATACGCACATGGAAGATGTAATTCCTCTTATTGCTTTCGGAACCGAAAAATTTAAACGTCCTATTTTATTTTATAATCACGCAAGTCATACTTTTTGGTTAGGGAAAAGTATAGCCGATTTGGTTTTGGATATTATAGATAATGACGACGTTACAATTAAGAAACGTAATATTAAAAATACATTTTCTCTGGGAGTTCCGTCTTCCGAGATTATTTATTCAACGCCTAATAAAAAAGAACTAAGAAAAAAGCTGGGGCTGCCTATAAATAAAAAAATTATAATGAGTTCAGGCTCACGCCAGAAATATTGCATTATAAATAACGATAGTTATGCAGATACAATAAAAAAATTAATTGATGAGAATACATATTGCTATATAATCGGTATACCTAAAAATGATAAGTACTGGAAAAAAATTGAAAAAGAAACCGAAGGACATATTATTCCTTTCGGATATATTAATTTTAACGAGGGTTATTTGGATTATATTTCTTGTGCCGATTTATACATAGATTCATACCCGATTACAGGCGGAACTGCAATGATTGATGTTATTTCAAAAGGTATTCCCGCTTTATCGCAAAAAACCGTTGATATTCAGCTTGATTATTTTTCCTCTGCCTCCGCTTACTGCGAAAATAAAAGTGAATTTATTTTAAAGGCAAAGAAAATTTTAAATGATAAAGAATATGCTCAAAAAATAGTTAGTGAACTTCAAAAATCACTTGAAACATATCAATCCATGATTGAATGGAATAAACGAATATATAAAATGCTTGATAAGGTGCCTCAAAATCATTCCGTTAAAGATTTATCGAACGAAAAAGATGCCGTAATGATTGATGATTTGGCTGTCTTACTCAATGTTATGACCGATAAAAATGCTTTAAACCACAAATCAGTATTAAAAAAAATTATAAGACAAAATTATAAAGATTTTATCAAGTATGGAATATGTTATCACTCAAAAGGAATACCTCTTATTTTTGAAATGCTTTCATTCAAAAAAGCAGATAAAAAAACTAAAGTTATAAAAATTTTGGGAATTAATGTATTCGTAAATTAAAAAAAATGCTGCCGGCTTTACAAAGCCGGCTTTCAATCTAATCTGGTTTCGCACTTGCCGCCGTGTCATCCCCGCCGGCAAAGTGCTCACTTTTTAAAGTCGCCACTCTCAAAAATTCACGATAAGCCGAATGAAATGAGGTGTGAGTGAATTTTTGTTCGGACGATATAATTTCTTTTTGTTTTTATACACTAAATGTAGCATGGCTTAAATTATATTTTATGTTATAAAACTTATTGCGGATTAATTCGTATGAACAAAATTTCACCATAAACGAAAAATTAATAATATTTGGTATTAAGAACAAGAAGGGACATTAATAAATGAAAGATTTAAAAGATAATATCAAAAAATATTTATTAGTAAAACATACTCAGTCCAGATTAAAAGAATATAATAAACGAATTTCAAAAACTATTCCATGGATTTGGAGAAAAGGACTAATGAATAATATAGAAACTCATTGTAATGTTCTTTTAAATTCACTTTTAAATTCGGAAGAAAAACAAACTTACAGAAAAAATAAATATATTGTTGATTCAATTTTAAAATATAACATCGAAAGAAGTGAAAAAATTATACAGGCAAACAAAAAAATCAAAAATATTAAATCTTTTCTACAGTTAAATTCTTTTATTATATTTGATGAAATAACAAAAGGTCTGGCTGAACACAAAAATAAAAATGCAATAGATTTTAATATCAGAATGCAATTATTACTTGCACAGGAAAAAATAAATTCTTCATTTAATGTTGATGATGTATTAAATGATAAAATAAACAGCAGAGATGTTTGTTTAAATGTTGAATAAAGTTTTATGAAAATTAAATATCTATTCACAATTTTATTTATTATAACAATTTTATGTTTTGGATTTACGGAAATTAAATCTGAGGCTTCGTCATCATTACCTCGAAAAACGGGTTTTTTTAATGCAGGTGAAATGACAATGGAAAAAACATATCCGTTAGATAGCATGACAACTCTTTCTAACGGAGATGTACTTATAACAAAAGGTGAGGAAGCTGAACTTTATAATGCGGCAAAACGCAAATTTAAAAAATTACCCCTGCATGAAGCAATGCAGGAGGTTTCAAGTATAGCATTAAATGACGGCAGAGTTATTTTTATAGGCAGAAGCGTTAAGCCTGTCGGAATAGAAAGTATGCACAGATATTTTTTTGAAGAATTTAATCCCCGAACGGGAAAATTTAAAGTACTTTTAAAACTTGATAATTTTTATTTTCCTACTAAAAATGCACTAAAACTAATGAACGGTAATATATTTTTACAGGGTAATGTTGATGCTTATGTATACAATGTTGAAAAAAATACGTTATCAAAAAATATTCAATTTTATGATGATAAATTCAGGTATTTTAATGAGTATGATACTGCAATAGCAATGAATGATTTAGGAAAAGTATTTATATTCGGCAGCGGATATTGTAAAAAAACAGACCCGAACAGAATACGCACTTATGTATTTATGTTTAATCCGGACACTAATAAAATAACACTTCATGGAAATTTACAAATCCAAAGATTGGGAAATATAAAAGCAGTTACGCTTAATCATAACCATATTGCCGTTTTTGGCGGTAAAAACGACTCAGGAGCCGATGCACAATCACTCAAAACCTATGAATTATATAATATACAAAGCGGAAAATCCAAAATAGCAGGAGAATTTCCTTTATGGATAAATAATTTTCTAAAAATGAAATTGACTTATGACGGAAAAATTATTACAAACATACCTTACGGTAAATATAAAAATGAATATAAACCTTTTGTATTTGATTTAAATCAACAAATAGAAGAAAGTTCAAGAGGAAGCTACGGAGGGGGAATTGATATTCATTTGCCTTCAATGACAAGACTTTCTGACGGATGTTATTTATATGCGGGCGGTTATGATGAAAAAGGGCTGGATTCTAAAAAGGCTTATAAATATTGCCCTTAATATTTATATAAATTTTTCTAATTTATTAATTATTTCATCTGCATTAAATTTCAGACATGCAAGTTCACTGCATGTAGTTTGCCTTTTTGCCCATAAACAGGGGCGGCACTGTGCATTGTTTTTTACGGCAAGGAAATTATCATTATCAGGCAAAAGCACACTATCATCAGTAGGTCCAAAAATAGCGGCGGTTTTCGTATTAACGGCGACTCCTATATGCATAGGTGCAGAATCCGAACAAAGTAAAAGTTCCGATTTCTTAATTAATACGGCTAAATCGTGAATATTTTTGGTCTGTCCGAATAAATCGGTAAAATTAGTTAAATCTTTATCTTTAAGAAAATTTCTTATTTTTTGTATACATTCCAAATCATCAGACCCGCCTGCAAGATATACTTTTTTACCTCGTTCTAAAAGTTTTAAAATAATTTCAGCCCAAAGTTCCGCAGTTACGGTTTTTGTTATATTTTTTCTTATGCTTATTTGACTTACTCCCGGATGAACAAGAACAGAATTCGTTTCTTTCTGAATTTCGCTGTCAATTTTAATTGCCGGAAGTTCAAACGGAATATCAGAAATACTTTTGGCTAAATCATAATACATTTTTGATGCATATTGATTTTTATTAAGAGTTACGGAATGAGTTAACAGCCTTTTTGCTATTGAACTTGAACCGTATCCTATTCTTGTTTTTATACCCGTACAAAATAATAATAAAGAAATTAATGGATTGAAACCCGATGAAATAACCAAATCAAATCTTCCGAAAAGTGCTTTAAAATATAGCTTTAACATTTCAATATATTTATTTTTGGTTTTAATATCAACAAAAAAATAATTATCAATTAAATCTGTTAACTGAGTAAAAGCACGACTTCTGCCCTCTAAGCATAAAGTAATTTTAGACTTTAGATACATTTGCCGAACAGAGCGAATAACAGGTAAAAAAAGTATTTCATCCCCGATACCGCCAAAATTGATTAATAAAATATTTTTAAAAGAACTCATATTAGAAAGGTTTTGTTTGATTTAACTTATTTCTTAATTCTCTAAAACGGGCAATATCTTCTTGTGCCTTACCTGTTTCACGATATACAACCTGACTTGAAGGATGAACCATCATAATACAATCAATGTGAACTTCTAAAAAATTATAACGTCTTGGCGGAACAGATGAGTTTCTTGAAATAATTTCAGCATTAGTAACTGCAAGAAAGCGTTTTTCTCTATCATTTAATAAATCGGTAAGCTCTCTGTTTGTTTTAGTATATTTGGAAACATGAACCGTACCTTTAATTTCGTGATCAGCAGTTAAAATAATAACCTCTATTGGAACAGTATCTAATTCTTTTGCCATTATCAATCCTCAAAAGTCAAAATCCTATAAGCATTATAATATAAACTTTAATTAATTACCAGTGATTTTATAGTTTAAATAGTCTTAAAAACCAAGTTAAAATATTTAATTTTTTATCTGTAAAATTTCTAAAACTATTGATTTTAAAGCAAAAAAAATGTTTGCATAGAGTGCAAACATCAAATAAACACGAGGATATTAAGAGAGAGAGTAAAAAATGTTTTCTAATCATTATGCCTAAAATGGCTGATTGTAGTTGTTTTTAGTTTGTGTCCCTTAACAGTGCCTCAGTTTTTTTGAAATCTAAAGCTCAGAACTCCTTTCGTTTCACCAAATTTACTTCTTACACTTATATAAAGTTTTTTCACTTATGAAAATTGCCTTGTCTTTTTAATTTGCTTTACAATTCTTAATCAATATGTCAATGTGTAACTTCTGCAGAAATACCCTGCTCAATAAAAAGGAAATACAAACCGAAGACCAATTTTAAATTCAACAGAAAAGCCCGTAACTCGTACCCTTCAGGTACCCGAACAAACGGGCTTTTGCTATTGTTTCATTAATTCTAATCCGGTTTCGTATTCTGCCTGTAGTTACGTCAAAGTTCCAACATGACATGAAATTTCAAGTGTGCTTGAAGTGATAATCTAATCTGGTTTCGCACTTGCCGCCGTGTCAACCCCGCCGGCAATGTGCTCACTTTTTAAAGTCGCC
>CAJONH010000156.1 GCA_905235825.1 Candidatus Gastranaerophilales bacterium | reverse complement strand
TTTTCGGCTGTGTTTTGAGTATTATTCATAGTATTTTCAAAGTTTTCTTTACGCAGTTTCTTTGTTTTTTCTATGTTTTTTGAAACAAGCATAGCAATAGCGACCCACGGATTAAAACTTCCTGCACCAGAACTTGCACCTGCCGTTGTTCCTGCCGTACTTCCTGCATTTGTAGCGGCAGTTGCTCCGGCTGATGTTGCCCCTGCATTTGATGATAAAGCCTTATTTAACATACCATTTATATTTGTTTTAGCTTGTAGAGAGTTTCCAAAGTTTGACATTTTACTGCCGATATTCTGCATAGTCATATTATTTGATTTTTGCATTAAATTTCCGGCATTAGAAACATTTTTACCAAATTTATTTGTTTTTGATAATGTTTCATTAAAGCCGTTTGATGAACTGTCAGAAGAATTTAGCCTGTTTTTTTCTTCTTCAAGTTCTTTTTTTCTTTTGTTTATAAGTAATTCAATTTTCTTTTTTAACATAAATCACCTAAACTGCTATTGCACTATATTTACGAAAAACTTCTAAAGTTTTTTCAAATGTTGCCGATAAATAGATTGTGAGTTATTAAGGAGATAAAATGGATAAGGATTTAAGTTTAAGAAATTTTGCAAATATATCACAAGAATATAATTCATCCAATTTTAAAAATATAGATGATATTGAATTTAAAGAAATTAATGAAGTTTCTTTATTTGATGAAGATAAAGAAAAAATAAATGAGGAATTATTCACAAAAGAAGGATTTATTGATAATCTTTATGAAAATTCACCTTATGATAAAAGTAAATATTCAAAGGAGGAACTTGCACTGGTTTATGATGAATTGGCTAAATTTTCAAACGATGATGAACAAATCAGCGAAAATGAATTAAAACTGCTTGCTTCACTTGGTGAAGAAGGTGATAAAAATACCATTGATAAATCTGATATAAAAGTTATTTTGACAAATCTAAATAAATCAGAAAGTAAAGATATTAAAACTATATTAAAAAATGATGAAAGAATAAAAGAAGATGAAAACGGAAATAAATATGTTGAAGTAGAACTTTGGAACAATAGCGAAAATGCAAATGATTGTTTAAGCAATATAGTAAAAAACAGTTATAACCTAGAACAAATGGGAATAAATGAACATTCAAAAGAATACAACAACTTGTTAACAGCGGTAATGAATGCAAATACAGATATTTACGGAACGGAAGATGAAAGTGTAAGACCGACAGCAGGCGGAATAGGCAGAGAAAATACTGTTTTATATAATGGTGATAAAATAAAACTGCCTGAATTTGAATATAAAAAGCCTGATGATGAAGTGAAAGAGAAAAAAGAAGAATTTCAATATGGTGATAAAAATAATGACAGCAAAATAACAGCAGATGATTTTGATAATAATGAAGCACTTGTTGAACTTGCAGAAAAACAAGGATGGCTGAATGAAGATTGGAACAGTAATTCTGAAGCAGTAAATCTTTTGTTAAAACACGTAAATCCTAATAAAGATGTAACAAAAACAATTGATGATATAAAAAAACAAGTAATAGAAAATGCTGATATGCAAAATTATTCTGAAGTAACTTCAGCACTTCAAATTGCAAGTCCTGAGGAATTATTTGGTGAAGAAAATATTGAATATTCTACAATGTATCGTGATGGTGGGTCAATAAGAATTGATTTAAAAGATGGAACAAATATGTTCCAGCATAATCAAATGGGACTTAGTGAAAATGAACGTGGAAAATGGTATATATTAAAAGCTGATGGTACAGCTGAATATTATTACAAAGATGGAACTAAAAATACTGGTTTAAATTTAGGAACATGGAAAATTGTAGATTTAGCAGAAGAACGAATAGAAAAACTACCAAATAATGATAAAAACATAATAAAAGATTTTATTTCTGATGTTCATAAAAATATTGGTGCATATTTATATCCCGGAGGAATACTTCCCCCAAATTATACCTATGAAGATCCTAAAAAATTAGAAGATACTATAGCTGAGTTCAAAGAAACAAATCCGAATATAAAAGAAGAAGCACTAAACCTTGCAAAAACAATACTTAAATATTATATTAAAATTGCACAGGAACTCGAAAATAACAAGGATTAATTATAAAAGTCGTGTCCAAAATAATAAATTGAACACGACAGAAATAATTACAATATTAAGCTATAATAATTTTGCGAGTTTCTCCGTTTGAACCTTCAACTTCAATTTCTTCTCTGCCTTTAAAGCCGCCTTCAAGTCTTTGACCGGGTTTTTCTTTATAAACTTCAGGGTCTTTAATTGGTTCACCGCCCGGAACTCCTTCATTTGCTTTGTAATTATAATAATTACTTAAACCATTAATCATAAAAAGCCTCCTTTTAAACTTTAATAATATCCCCATTTTAACAACTTAAAAAATTGCTATATACTGTCTTTGATAGCCGGAGTGGTTTTCATCACTATCATCAGCAATAGCATAAATCATAGCAAGGGAAATAAGGCAGTTTTTAAACAGAGTTTC
>CAJONH010000155.1 GCA_905235825.1 Candidatus Gastranaerophilales bacterium | reverse complement strand
CTTTATCAGTACATTTTCTAATTAAATCGGTTACACCATACAATTTCAGCCACTGTATTTTTTGATTAAACGTTTTACATTTTTTCTTATCTATAATCCACGATTTATTTTTAAAATCAAATTCCAACGGAAGTTTCTCTCCAGTATTAAGATAAAACAACTTCGCTAAATACTTTGGGTATTCTTTTTCATCTAAGTTTTTGAGAAAGTAATAATCCCATGGGGGATTACCTATTCCGTCTTTTTTCAGAAGATTAAATATACTATTCATTTTTTCCTTTAAATAACATCAATATTTACGTAATACTTTTAAACAGAACATTATTTATTAGATGTTCTATCATACAACTCATTTTTTATAATTCATGTCATAAAATAGAACATTTGTCAATAGATGTTCTACAACATAGTATTTTTTATTATCTAAAATAAGGTTATCCTATTTAAAGAGGTTGTAATGTCGGAAAATTTGAATAAAAAACTGGGACTTAGAATTAGGGAAATAAGACTGTCAAAGAATATAAAGCAGTCCGAGCTTGCAGACAAATTAAATATGGAGCGTTCAAATTTTACGAGAATAGAAAGCGGAAAACAATGTCCAAATAATGATAATTTAGAAAAAATAGCAGAAATTTTGAATGTTGAAATAAAAGACCTTTTTGATTTTAATCATAAACAACCAAAAAAAGATTTATTGGAAGAAATTATAACAAGAATAAAAAACAATCCCGATAAAATTGAAGACATATATAAAATTGTTGCTGCTTTAACGAAATGATAATGCATTACTAATAAAAATTTCCAAATTTTTTATAATTTTAACAATATATATTGAAAAAATTTTATAAGTAGTTTATAATGTATCAGCCGAGAGTAAATAAAGTGATGTATGCGAATTTGCATCCGTGGCAGTAATTAAGTAAAGGATATGAACCTATGGTCGATAACAGATCTGCAGGATTCATAGGGGGTATCGCAGGCGGAATTAATTTTAGAGGCGATGACAGCACCGCTGCTAAAACCGCTGATGACAGGGCTAGTCAGGGTACCGAATATTTCCTGCAAGAAAGTGAAGAACAAAGTCAAAAAGAAGATTTTACGGATAGAAGTATGGAACTGCGTGCTTCGTTAAATTCTCTTGCACTTTTAAATGTTGTTTCTTTGCTTCGTAATAACAGACATAAGTCTATTATTAACGATGATGAAGATTTAACGGAAATAATAAGACCGAAGCGTGTAGAAAAAATCGGTGAAGATAAAAACGAAAAAAGTAAAGAATTTACCGCATAAATAACAAATCTGTTGCGGTATATCGAATGTCCCCAAATAGTTTATTTAGGGATTTTTTAGTTTTTATTGTATACTTTTTTCATTGTATTTATATCCCTTTGCGACAACTTTCCTTGATTTATAACTTTTGAAGCATCAGGATACATTATATCGTGCGGGTTATTACTATGGTTCAGAATACCAAGTGAGTGTCCTATTTCATGCAATATAACGGTTAAAAAGTTTTGATGGTTATTATCAAATATTCCCGTATCATTTCCGTATGAAATAGTAATTATTGCCTTATTAAATGCACTTTTCTGTCCTTTTATGATTTTAAATTCAGTTTCGGTTGTTCCAGCTAAATTTGCGTTCATTTTATATATAAAATGACATACTATATCAGCTTTTTCTTCATTGTTTACGAAATAAAAATTAAATAATGAATCTAAACTATTATTCCATACATAAAAAGCATTTTTTACAAGGTATGATTTATCCGAATTATCTTCAATATATACTTTTAATAAAGAGGGATGCTCCCAAATTGCAGACTCTTGAGCATTATAATAATCACTTTTGTTTTCTGAACTATTCATATAATTGTAACCGTAAAACTCCGCTCTGACGGGCAAATTAAACGCTATTACCAGTAATAGAAATATTATTGCCGTTTTTATAAATTTCATATTCATACTTTCCTTTATTGAAAAAATACTAACATAAATTTTATAAAAAAAACCCCTCTTTTTAGAGGGGGATGAGCACTAAGAATAAGCAATCAGAAGAGTTGAGGATTTACTCTTTTATAGTAACGGATTTTTTATGCGTATTCATTACACTTAATAACTATATTTTTTTATTCTGCTTTTGTATAAATAGTCTTATTTATTATTTTTATTATTATTTGAAATATTTAATCTTTTTGGTTTATAGTCAATTATTATAATTTAGGTGTAGAATATTAAAGGAACATGAAAAAGAGGTATAAAATGGACTGTATTTTTTGCAAAATAGCAAATAAAGAAATTCCTTCAACATTAATTTATGAAGATGAAAATGTAGCTGCTTTTAACGATTTAAATCCGCAGGCTCCCGTACATTTCCTCGTAATTCCAAAAAAACATTATGCTTCATTGAATGAAATTGATACGAATGAGGCATTTGGGCAGATTTTTTCAGCCATTCCCAAAATTACAAAAAAACTCGGAATAACAGAATACAGAACAGTTGTAAATACCGGAGAAAGTGCGGGTCAAACAGTATTCCACATTCATGTCCACGTCATGTCAGGCAGAAATTTTACGTGGCCGGCAGGTTAAAATGGATAATAAATTTGAACGCTGGTATGATAAATATCCTGATTTAAAATCTTTGCTGCAGCTCTTGGAAAATGTGGATGAATATAATATAGAGCTTATTGCACAAGATTTTATTCAGATAATTATGGAAAAGTATAAAGATAAATTTGATAATGTAATTGCAGATTTATCACATAATGCTCCTCCCGGATACAAAAGATGGTATGACCGGAATTATAATTTGCATACTTGTGTTGAATTCATAAAAACTATTGAAGACGAAGACGAAAAAAATGAATTAATAAATAGTTTTATTATGGCTCTTTTGAGCTATGTTGCGAGTGCGGATAATGGATAAAAATATATTAATTACGGGGTCTTCACAAGGAATAGGGCTGTGTATAGCAAAATATCTTGCAAAAAATTTTAACGTTTATATTTCGGGAAGATATAGAGATAAACTTCAAAAATTATGCACCGAATACGGGTTTAAAGGCTTTGCCGATACTGATTTAACTAAAGATAATGCGGCAGAAAAATTAATTTCAAAAACGGGAGTAAATATAGATATTTTAATAAATAATGCAGGAGTATATTTTTATAATCCCATTGAAAAAATGACTGAGGAAGATATACAAAACTCAATAAAAATAAACACAATTGCACCTTATAAACTTTCTAAAGCAGTCATTCCTTATATGAAAAAACAAAACTGGGGCAGAATTATAAATATAGGGTCAATTTCAGGAGTTGTAGGCGAAGCAAATGCCTCAATTTATACTATGACTAAAGCATCGCTAATAGGTCTGACAAAAGCTCTTGCATTAGAATTAGCTCAAAATAATATAACCGTAAATATAATAAATCCGGGCTGGGTAGATACAGAATTAATAAATAATAAAAATTTGGAAGAAGATTTTACAAAAGAAGAAATTCTTGAAACAATTCCTCAAAAAAGGTTTGTAACACCTGATGAAATTGCATCGGTTTGTGAGTTTTTGATTTCCGACAATGCAAAAACAATAACGGGACAATCAATCAACATTTGTGCCGGATTATCTCTCGGCTGCTAATATGTATGTATTTTTGTAAAAATTTGAAAATTTAGTATTATAGTTTCTCAAGTTTTTTTTTATATTTCCGAATATTATGATATACAGTGTAAAAGAAAGGTTCTTATTCCATGTATTATAATTCGGTTTGGCCTGGTGCCTACAGCTTTAAAAATGAAATTAAACTTTTTACCCAATGGTTTAAAGAGCAAATGGAAATTATATTAAAAAAAATAGAAGAAACCGAAAATAAACTCGGTTAGTTTGTCTTGATTGTAAAATCCTTGTATTATATACTTTTTTTGTAGTTATATATTCAAGGACGGATATTGATTTCCCAAATTTTAACAGCTTGTATAATCGGACTGGATGTTTACAAAATACTTGTAGAAGTTGATGTAAATAATTCACTGCCTGCAGTTGCAATAGTGGGTCTGCCTGATATTGCAATATCTGAAGCCCGAGAACGAGTCCGTTCGGCAATAAAAAACTCGGGCTACTCTTTCCCTAATCAAAAAGTAGTGGTAAATCTTGCTCCTGCCGATATAAAAAAAATAGGCAGCGGATATGATTTACCAATTGCAATCGGAATTTTAGCAAAAGACGGAATTATTGAATATAACGACTTTTCCTCAACCGCTTTTATAGGAGAACTTTCACTGGATGGTTCACTAAGAGCGGTAACGGGTATTCTTCCTATTGCTTCAGGACTAAAAAAACACGGTATAAAAACTCTTGTTGTTCCGTTTGAAAATGCGAAAGAAGCTGCAATTGTACAGGGATTAACCATATACGGTGCAAAAAATCTTAATGAAATTGTAAATCATTACAATAAAAAATCCTCTCAGCATAAATTAATGGAGCCTGTAGTAATTGATATTAACGAATTTATGCAGCAAAAAACAGAACAAGACGGATATTTTGATTTTAAAGATGTAAAAGGACAGCATAAAGCAAAAAAAGCAATGGAAATTGCGGCTGCAGGTGCTCATAATCTTTTAATGTCAGGGCCTCCGGGGTCAGGAAAAACGCTTCTGGCGAAATGTTTTTCTTCTATTTTACCGCCGTTAACTTTTGATGAATCAATAGAACTCACAAAGATATACAGTGTAACAGGATTACTAAACACAAATAAACCGCTTATAACAACCCGCCCATTTAGGAGCGTGCATCATACAGCCTCCGCAGCAGGTATTATAGGCGGAGGAACAAATCCAATGCCCGGAGAAATTACACTTGCACACAGAGGTGTTTTATTTTTGGATGAGTTTGCCGAATTTCCCAGAAATGTACTTGAAGTTCTAAGACAGCCGCTAGAAGACGGTAAAATTGTTATTGCCCGTGCGAAAATGCGTCTTGAATTTCCTTCCGATTTCATTTTACTGGGGGCAATGAATCCCTGTCCTTGCGGTTATCTTGGGGATACACAAAAGCAGTGTACATGTAATGAACATCAAATAAAGCAATATCGTTCAAAACTTTCGGGGCCTTTAATTGATAGAATTGATATTGTTATTGATGTTCCCAGATTAAATATTGATGAACTCACTTCTGTATCTGAGGAAAAGGCTGAAACGTCAGAGCAAATTCGTGAACGAATTGTTAAAGCTCGCAATATACAATTAGAACGATATAAAGGACTTGGTATTTATACAAATTCGGAATTAACCCCAAAACTCATAAAAAAATATTGTCAGACCGATGAAAATGCATTATCAATTCTGAAAAGTGCTGTTTTAAAATTTAATCTTTCGGCAAGAGCCTATGACAGACTTTTAAAACTTTCAAGAACTATAGCAGATTTGGAAGAAGAAGAAACCATTAAAGCCTCTCACATGGCTCAAGCAGTGCAATATCGTTCATCATTGTAGAAGATTATTTCTTTTTTATTTCATCATTTTTGATTTCAAAAATCTCAACATCTTTAAGATATTCATTTTTAAAATGCAAAGTATCTACAGATGTAATAATAGTTTGAATTTTAGTTTCTATGGCATTTAAAAGAAAATTTTGTCTTAAATCGTCTAATTCGGCAAGAACATCATCCAAAAGCAAAACTGCATTTGTTCCTGTTTTATCCTTTATTAATTGAAGTTCTGCCAGTTTTAACGAGAGAACTACAGTTCTTTGCTGTCCTTGAGAAGCAAATTTTTTAGCATCATTATTATTAATAAAATAAGAAACATCATCACGATGAGGGCCTGTAATACTTTGTGCTCTTATAATTTCTTCCTGTTTTTTTTCTTCCAAATTCTGTAAAAAATGCTCTAATATATATTCATTATTGTATTGGAATTTATTTTCGGAGAAAATATCTCCGATTATTGAAGAATTATAGGTCAATGACAAATCTTCATTGTTTGATATTTGTTTGTGTTTTAGTAAAGCTGTTTTTTGAAGTTCGTGTAAAAAATTTACCCTTATAAAAATAATATTACTTCCCGCAATTGCAAGCTGTTCATTCCAAACATCAAGCAGAGCGGCATCTGCCGTTAAATTACCTTTTAATGTTTTTAAATAATTGTTTTTTTGAGTTCTTATTTTATTATATTTGGTAAGACGTTCAGAATATGCGGGAAAAATTTGTTTTATTGCATTATCCAGCCAATTTCTTCTGTCTTCGGGAGTGCCTCTTAACAATAAAAGGTCATTTGTTGTAAAGCAGACAGAGGAAAGATTATTTATAAACTCGGATGTTTTATTTTTATTTATTCCGTTTACTTTTAATTTTTTTCTGTTTGGCGGATTAATATTTACTTCAAGGTCAATATCCACGTCAAATTTTTTAATTTGAGCTTTAATATTACAAAAATTTTGTCCCCACTTTATTAGGTCGGTATCTGATTTTGCTCTGAAAGATTCAAGAGAACTTAAATAATATACCGCTTCTAAAAGATTTGTTTTCCCCTGTGCATTTTTCCCTATAAATAAAACTTTATCGGAATGAAAATTTATTTCTGCTTCGGAATAATTTCTAAAATTTTTTAATTCAAGTTTATTTATGTACATAAATATATTATAAAATAGATTAGTCATAAATTAATGGATTTATATACAAATTTACATCAATTAATATATTCCGCCTCATAAGATTTTATGCTTCTATAGAAAATTAATAATTTTTAATATAAGGTTATTTACAAATTCAAAAAAATATGCTAGTATAAATTACTTTCAAAATTTTGTTCGGGTTATGGTAAATAGAAACGGAATTACTTTATGTTAGTAAGTAGTATAACAAGTATACAAAATAATAATACGGTTTTTAACCGCAGACCTGCAGTAAAGCCGGTCGAACCCAAATTGGAACGTCCGATGAATATGGAAGATAAAATGGTTCTTGGTATGAAATGCCTTGGAATAATTGGTGCTGCAGCAGTTACAAATGTCATTCTAAAAGAAAACGGATATGATGTTTTTAAAATGGCAAAAAACGGTATAAAATCATTAACAAATAATTCAACAGATATTCAAAGGGCAGGAAGTGCAGCTAAATAAAATAATTGATAAAGCACAAAAATCAAATAATTTAACTAAAGAAGAAATAGTTTATCTGCTTGAAAATAAGAATAATGATTTATACGCTGCCGCTGATAAAATCAGGAAACAATATAAGGGTGATGCTGTTCATCTAAGAGGTCTGATTGAATTTACAAATATCTGCCGAAACGATTGTAAATATTGCGGATTAAGATATTCAAACAAGGTGATTGAACGTTATCGGTTAGACGAAAATGAAATTATTAAAACAGCAATAAATGCAATTAATTCGGGATATAAAACCATTGTACTTCAAGGCGGAGAAGATTTATGGTTTGATGCAGATAAAATATGCCGTATAATTCGTGAAATAAAGGCTTATGATACTGCCGTTACATTAAGCATCGGAGAACGTAATCCGGAAGAATATAAAGCATTTAAAAAAGCAGGTGCAGACAGATATTTAATGCGGATTGAAACAACCGACATAGAACTTTACAAATTTCTTCATCCCAATATGAGTTTTGAAAACAGAGTAAATTGCTTATATGAACTCAAGAAATTGGGCTACGAAACAGGAACGGGATGTCTTGTAGGACTGCCAAACCAAACGATAGACTCGCTTGCTGATGATATTTTGTTTTTTAAAGAACTGGATGCCGATATGGTCGGAATCGGCCCGTTAATTCCTCATCCCGAAACACCTTTAAAAGATGCGAATAAAGATAATTTTGATAATGCACTCGCTGTTATGGCGGTAACAAGACTAATTCTGCCCGATATTAATATTCCCGCAACAACGGCTATGGAATCCGTTAGACAAAACGGGAGAATTATTGCACTGCAATCAGGTGCAAATGTTGTAATGCCTAATATGACAGAAGGCGAATACAGAAAAAAATATGAAATATATCCTAACAAAATATGTATAAACGATTCCCCTCAAAGGTGTATTAAATGTATAAAAAATAAAATAGAAAGTATAGGCAGAACCGTTTCCGAAACAAAAGGTTTTAGAACTTGCTAATTATAAAAATATTATTATTAATAGTATTAGTTCTTTATTGGATATACTAATTGTAAAATTTCTTAACAAATACGATTAAAAACCTAAAGTTAATAAAAAATAATGCCGATAACATACATGTAATTAGAGATTGGAGAACATAATGGGACTCACATCATCACAGGGCAGATTATTAATGTTGACATCACGTTTAAGTGATATCCAGCTTGATATGATGTTAATATCCCAAAGACAAAACCAATTAGCATGGCATTCGGAAAAAGTTGCAAAAGAATATCAAGAAAAAACAACTAATATGAAATTAGTCATGAAAGTTACGGATACTAATGAAAAAACAGGTTTGAAAACTACTGATGTAACATTTAATGATATGACCTCTATGGGATATCTTATAACTGATTCATCAAATAATATATATTTAATTCAAAATGAAGACGGAAGCTGGAAAGTTCCGACAGCAAGCGGTCTTGATGAAGACCAGCAAAGTATGTTCAATGGAAGCGTATATTATACTGATGAAGACGGTAATGAATATACTGAACAAAACGCAGAAGGCACATTAACTCCAAAAATAAAATTGAAAAACGGCGGCGAAAGAAATGTAATAAAAGGAAATGAAATATTAGAAAATAAAGAAAAATTACAAAACCGTATAATGAACGGAATGATGTTTGTATTAAATACAACAGGAAACAGCACATTCGGAAGTTCGGTTAATGACCTTGAAGCTAATACTTCATTTGAATATGTTTATGACACATCTGATGATGCAGAAGCAGAAAGCAAATATAATTATGCAACAACTCAAATCTCACGTCAGGAAAAAGAGTTGGAAATGGAGCTTAAACAGTTAGAAACCCAGCACAATGCTATATTACAAGAAATAGAATCAGTTGAAAAAGTAATAGATAAAAACGTAGAAAGAACATTTAAAACATTTGATGCATAATAAGTACAGAGAATAAAAGTAACGAAAAGAAAAACTCCGAAGAAATACGAATAAAGAATAAATGCAGGTAACGGAAAAGAAAACCCGAACGAAATACGAATAAAGGACAAAAAAAGAAATAAATCCGAAAATACGAATAAAGGATAAACG
>CAJONH010000154.1 GCA_905235825.1 Candidatus Gastranaerophilales bacterium | reverse complement strand
TAGATGCAAGAGCGGAGCGTTTTCACACGCCGGCTGAATTTATATTGTTTCTTAGAACTGCAGAAGTTGTGCTGCGTTTTTGTTTTCCCTGATAAACCGTATAAGCATTTATCTCTTTTTCAAATTTTTTTGTATCATTTTGCCGCTAAACGAAAAGGAAATCACTATTTGCAGCGGTCAACAAAATATATTTAATGGTGAAAATTTATATATAAATTACTATATTTTCTTTTTCTTAACAGGTCTTTGTTTTTTTTGAAGTTCGGGGTCTGCTTTTATTTTAGAGTTTGTTTGTATACGTTTAACCGAATGAACTTCAGGCAAAGATTGAAAAGCATTTATAATGGTGTTTAAATTATCTATGCCGTTAACTTCCACTCCCATTTCTATTATACCGATTTTTTTAGCCTGATTTGTTTTTACGTTTGCATAAGTAATATTTGTATTCATATCGGCAGCTTTAATAAGAATATCTTTTAAGAGTCCCATTTTATCGACACAGCTAATGCGAATTGATGTAACATAAGTTTTATTCGGATTTTCTTTATTTTTCCAGCTTATTTTCATCATTCGTTCAACAGGAACGGAATCAAGCGACGGACAATCTATCCGGTGAATAGAAACACCTTTTCCACGTGTTACAACACCTACAATTTGTTCTCCCGGAACAGGCGAACAGCATTTTGCAAAACTGTAGAGCATTCCTTCCAAACCTTCAATTTCATCCTTATAGTGGCTTTTCTTCTTCGTTGAAATAAATTTTTCCGAATTATCTTCCGCCGGATGGTTTATTTTACTTGTAACTTTATTTATTGTTGTTTCACCGTTTCCTATAGCGGCAAACAAGTCTTCAGCTGAAATATAATTTAGTATTTTTGCTATTTCAAGTAATCTGCCGTTTTTCATATTTTCATCGAAAACAGCCTTTGTTAATTCCTGTTCAAGTAAAGCTCTGCCTGTGTTAATATACTCATCACGATTATGCTTTTTAAACCACTGCCGTATTTTTGATTGAGCCTGTTTTGTAACGCAGAATTTAAGCCAGTGAAGTTTTGGAGTACCCGTTTTTGATGTAAATAATTCAACTATATCCCCGTTGTTCAGTTTTGTATCAAGCTGGGCAATACGTCCGTTAATTAAAGCACCCGTTGTTTTATATCCGACCTCTGAGTGAATGCGGAAGGCAAAGTCAATCGGAGTCGCATTTAAAGGTAAATCAATAATATCTCCCATAGGTGTAAATGCAAAAACCTGATTACCGAAAAGATCCAGTTTTACTTTTTCTACAAAATCGTTTGCGTTTGATGCTTCTTTTTCAAGCTCAATCATCTGATGCATCCATGAAAATTTAATATCATCCTCGGAAGCCGCATTAATGGAGCCTGATTCTTTATATTTCCAATGAGCAGCAACACCGTATTCGGCAACTTTGTGCATTTCTTTAGTTCTTATTTGAACTTCCAATGGCTTTTGCTTCGGTCCGATGACAGAAGTATGCAATGATTTGTATCCGTTTCCTTTCGGCATTGCAATATAATCTTTAAATCTTCCGGGGATTGGTTTAAACAGAGAGTGAATAATACCTAAAACTTCATAACACTGACGTTCCGTATCTACAATAACTCTCACGGCAGTAATGTCATAAAGGTCATTAAATGCAACATTTAATCTCTGCATTTTTTTGTAAATACTGTAATAATGTTTTGCCCGTCCTGAAATTTCAGCATTTATTTCATTTTGTTTAAGACTTTCTGCTATTTCATCCATTAAAAGTTTAACGGTATTTTCTCTTTCAACTTTTTTTTGTGCAACCAATTGTGCTATCTCAAAATATTTTTCGGGATTTAAATACCTTAAACACAAATCTTCAAGTTCGGCTTTAATTTTACCTATACCTAAACGGTTTGCCAAAGGGGCAAAAATATCAAGTGTTTCCTGTGCAATTCTTACCTGCTTTTGAGCAGGCATGTAATTTAATGTACGCATATTATGGAGTCTGTCTGCCAGTTTAAGAAATATAACTCTGACATCTTTTGCCATTGCGATAAACATTTTACGAAAGTTCTCTGCCTGACGCTCCTCTTTTGACTTAAACTGAAATTTATCGAGTTTTGTAACACCTAAAACAAGGTTTAAAACATCATCTCCAAATTCTGCTCCTAATTGTTCGGCTGTAAGTCCCGTGTCTTCAATAGTATCATGCAAAATAGAAGCCATTAAGGTATGCTTATCAACCTTTAATGTTGCAAGAATTTTTGCAACTTCAACTGGATGTATTATGTACGGTTCTTCACTGACTCTGTATTGCCCCGCATGCAGCTTCTCGGCAAATTTATATGCTCTGTAAATTTCCTGTATATCTTCTTCCGAGCGATTTTGCTCTTTTAATATTTTTTCCAGTCCCGTAAAAAGATTTTCTTGTTCCATATATTTCCCGTTTAATTGACTTTATTTTACAATGTAATTGTTATATTTACAAGAATTATTGCAATTTCCTCAATTTAAAATCTTGCACCTAAAAAAATGCGGGAGTAATATTTCAAATCCCGCTTAACGTAAATATAGTTTTTGCTATAAAAAATTTTTAATTTATGCAGCACGCATTTATATATTTCGGATGTTTCTTTTTTTCAGCTGTTTTCTTTTGAAATACTTTTTGAATTTTATCGGCACATCTGTAGCAGTATTTACACTCAACAGCACATCTTGATGCACATAAATGCCCGTTTTTTATAAAATGTTTTATATCAGGCAGATATTTTTTGTAGTCTTTCACTTTTAACTGTTTTAGTACGGGATTGTTATTAATATGGTGCGTGAAATCGGACAGTGCATAATCCTGAATGCTTTTGATGTCGTCAATTCCTTTTAAATACATAGTGTAACCTTTTATATAGTTTTCAAAGTATTCAAATCCGTCACGTCCTACAAGTTTAAAATTTGTTATTCCGATTTTAGTGTATTCTTCTATATCCCACGGAAATATATGTGTTCCTATTACTAAACTTGGAATTGGATATTTATTGACAATAGGGTTGCAAAAACTTGTTGCATAACTTCCCGATAAACAAATATCATCATTTATCATTTTATGT
>CAJONH010000153.1 GCA_905235825.1 Candidatus Gastranaerophilales bacterium | reverse complement strand
GTATCTTGTATATATATAAAAACAAAATGAAATGCATAATTGCTATATAAAGTATATATTTTTAAAATATTTTTTGTCTAATTCTCCAAAATCCACACTATTATTGAAATACGGAGTATATATTCATTGTAATAAAACTTAACAATAAGAGAACAATATAAAAAAGAAATATAAATAAGTAAGACCATTGACGAACTTATTTAAAAATTTTTAATGTAATGTATATAACAACATCATTCAAAACATTTTATATCATTTAAGTAATTTTTTATTATATTCTATATTCTATCAATTTATGAGTTATTATTTTTGAGTGTTATTAAAAAATCAAACCAAAAGACCTTCACAAAGCAAGAATCTGCCCAAAGGAACTGCTTCGCAATATTTATTAAGAGAGTGAAGGAAGCATTTATTTTCACAGAAACCGCCTGACAGATATAGTTTTTCGGGTTTTTTAGCGAAAGCCCAGGCATTATAAGCTATTCCGTGTATAAATTTTGATATTGCGATTTTAGGAGTAGTTCCTTTTGAAATATCATCCATTATTTTTTCCAAACCGAATATACCGCAGGTTATGATATATTTTTCATTGTTAAATTCCAAATTTTCAGGTTTTACGTTATAAAATTTTAGCAGCATTTCAACAGTTGCCCCTGTAGAGCTTGAACAACTTGTGTTCCAGTCTAAATCTTTAAAATTACCGTTTTTAAACATTGCCCATTTAGAATCTCTGCTGCCCATATCTAAAATAATGGAATTATCGTCCGTTATTTTTGACTGAAAACCTTTAATTAGTGCAATAACTTCATTTTCGTAGTTATTTTTATCATTTAAGAGATTTCGGGACATGTGTCCTGTAGCCTTATCAAATTTAAAATTAATATCATTTAACTTTTGAGAAGGAAGAACATAATATTTGCAGCCGTTTTCTTCTTTTAACATAAAAGAGGAATAATCCTTCATAAAGGAGGAAGATTTTTCAATTATTTTAGACCAGGTAGTACCGGCATCAAGAACAATCATTATCGTAACCTCAAAAATGCTTCTATTTTAGCCTTTGTTGAATTAGTAGCTTTATCATCAATATCAATAAAAAGTCCGTTGTATTTATCTGCAAGATATTTAGCCAATTGAGCTTTAGAGCAAAAAGACTGAGAATAAAATACAGTAGGAACATCTTTGTCAACAAACATTTCCAATTCTATGTCAGCGGGAGTTTTAGCTTCAACACATCTAAGCCAGCCATATAAATGAGTATTATCGGGAAACAGGTCTAAAATAGAAAGGTCATTAGGCGGAACTCCCCAAAAACCGAATTGTGCATCAGACTGATTAACCTTATCAATTACGGGTGAAATAATTCCGTTAGTAATAAGTTCAACTTTTTTTCTCAAAGGTAAATTAGAAGAAGAAATTATAATATCACGTTTAAATGTTTTTTCTTCAAATATTGAGGTAACAACATTAAAACCGATATCTTTTAATATTTCAGAAGCGAACCAACCGCTGTTACATTTATCTTTTCCAATGGGAGCCAAAATCAGAATTAAATTATCCCGATAATGAAATGCAGCATTTATAATATTTTTAATTATTGTGCAATATGATTCAGGGAGAATATCCTGTTTAGCAAAACCGTAATCAATATCCAAATCTAACCAATTAACATTCGGATACATTTCTTTATACTTTTTTATTAAATCAGGGTGCGGATAACCCCAAAAACCGATTATTTTATCATTATTCATACAAGAATTATAATATAAAAACTTCACATAATCGAAAAATATTGTATAATTCACTTATGAGTAATTTAATTGAAAAGACGGCGGCATCGGTTGAAATATACAGAGGTAAGATTATCACGGTTAAACGTGATGAAGCAGTGCTGCCAAGCGGGAAACAGGTTGGTAGAGAGGTGGTAGAGCATGTTGACGGAGTTGCGGTTGCTGCCGAGATTGATAATAAAATTCTAATGGTAAAACAATTCAGATATCCAACGAAGGAGATATTATATGAACTTCCGGCAGGAAAACTGGATACAAAAAATGAAGATATACTTTTAGCGGCGAAAAGGGAGTTAGAAGAAGAAACTGGATATAGAGCCAAATATTGGGAGTATTTAGGCTATATATGGTCAAGTCCGGGATTTTGTAATGAAAGAATACATTTATATAAGGCTGCGAAACTGACATATACAGGACAACATCCAGACGAAGACGAATTTTTGGATGTTGAGCAAATAGAGAAGGACAGTATTTTTGATTTAATTAAACAAAATATAATAAGTGATGCAAAGAGTGTTGCAGGAATATTGAAAGCATACAAATTATGATAAAAATGGTAGTTGCCGATATAGACGGAACGATATACACGCCTGAAAACGGGATTAGTGCGGAAGTAAAAGAATGTATTTTAAATTTAAATAAAAACGGAATACATTTTGCAATAGCAACGGGAAGGACATATTCAAGTGCAAAACATGTTGCTGATACAATTGGGATTAAATGTCCGCTTATTTGTTATCAAGGGGGAATGGTAAATTCTTATGAAGGAGAAATACTTGATGTAAAGTATTTAGATGAAGAAATTGCAAGAGAGATTATTACAGATTTCAGAAAACGGAATATACATTTAAATGTATATGTTGAAGACAAATTATATGTTGAAGATGATAATGAATATATAAAAGATTATATTGGTGATAAAGGAATTGACTATTTCAAGGTAAATACATTTGATGATTTGGATTTTAAAAAATTAAACAAACTGCTTGCAATAAAATATGATGAAAAATTTATAGACAATTTAATAATAGAGCTGCAAAATAAGTATCCTGAAATATACGTAGTAAAATCATATATATATTTTTGTGAAATAGCGAATAAGCAGGCAACAAAAGGGAATGCTATAAAATTTCTGGCAAACAAATATGGATTTAGTGAAAAAGAAGTTATGGCAATAGGCGATCAAAATAATGATATAGAAATGGTTGATACAGCAGGAATTGGTGTTGCAATGGGGAACGGAACAGAGCAAATAAAAGCGAAAGCTGATTATATAACAGAAAGTGTATCAAATAACGGTTTTGTAAAAGCTGTAAATAAATTTGTATGGGGAGATAATGTATAGAATAGGACAAGGGTTTGACGTGCATAGACTTGCTGCAAGCAGGGAATTTATACTCGGCGGTATTAAAATTGAGTATGAAAAAGGATTACTGGGGCATTCCGATGCTGATTGTTTATGCCATGCAATAACGGATGCATTATTAGGAGCAGTTGCGTTAGGCGATATAGGAACTCATTTTCCCGATAATGATGAAAAATATAAAAATGCAGATAGTATTATTTTGTTAAAAGAAGCCTATGAACTTGTAAAAAAAGAGGGATACATAATAAATAATATAGATAATACCATTTATGCACAGGAGCCAAAAATGAAACCTTATGTACCCATAATGAGGGAGAAATTAGCAAAAGAACTGGAAATAGGAATAGAACAAATATCAATAAAAGCAAAAACAATGGAAGGACTGGATTCAATAGGAGAAAAGAAAGCCATTGCCGCAGACAGTGTTGTTATGTTGAGAAGAAGATAATAAACAAATAAAGTAGAAAAAGATATTGTATCTTATTGTAATAAAACGGTTTGATTTTCTTGACTTTATCAAATTACTCCTCTATCATTGTAGTAAGAGAAAGGATTGAATATTGAACTATGAGGAATTCTTCAATATACCGGTCGAATTTATCTAATGAAAAAATAGCGTTTTTATCAGAAATAAAGAGAAAAAAAGAATTGAATAAAGAAGATAACACACCAAAGACATATAAGAGAAAAGAAAAAGAGCTTGATATATTATGGCAAGGCTTTAAAATGAATCCAAGAGAGGAGAAATCTCCGGGAGTATATTTGCTGACAGGATTTATAGCGGGTGCTTTATGCATGTTTATAATGAATTCAATATTAAGTATAAGTTCCGGGATGCTTGCAGAAGAAACTAATCCAAAAGCGATGGGTCAGCCGAAGTATGAGAAAAAAATATCAAGAAGGGAAAAGATTACGCAAATCAATGGAGGTTCCAGTGTAGCAGTAGTACCGGCAGGAAATGAATTATATTCAAATACAATACCTGCAAATGAAACATATACTGTTAAGGCAGGGGATTCAATGAGTACTATTGTATATAGATTTTACGGAAAGTATGATCCTGATAAAATAGACAGAATAAAAGAGGTAAATAATTTGCAAAGTGCAAACAGATTATCAGTAGGTCAGCAGTTAATAATTCCATTAGACTAAATACTGAATTTAATAAGTTTTAGAAGGCGGCTTTGAAAATTGAAAGCCGCCTTAAATAGTTGTCAATATTAAAATTTGAGTGTATTTACATTTTTTGTTTGATTGACTCTAAAAAAAAATATGCTAAAATAGTTCATAATTATATTTTGGCAAGTTATTTTTGGTTATGAAAAGGAGACAATATGAAAAAAATCATTCTGTCATTATTATTAATTTCAACAGTATGTATATTTGCAGGCTGTACAAAAGATGTTTCATTCTCGGATGCAGACGGTTCGATTACATCTCAAACGGAATATTATACGGAAAGAACAAAAACGGATGAAGGCGGGAATAAAATTGTAACTAAAAAATTTAAAAACGGACATATAGAGAAAGAAATACACGAAGGAAATAAAATAACAAGAATAAATAAACACCCTGACGGTCATACTGACACGATGACAGAAGAAACAACAGCAGATGAAAACGGAAATAAAGTAGTTAACAGAGTATTCAATGACGGTTCTACAGAAAAAGAAGTTCATGAAGGAAATAAAATAACAAGAACACATGAACATCCTGACGGAAAAAGTGATAAATCAATAGAAGAAACATTAGAAGACGGCACAAGAATAATGACCCATACCGATCCGGAGGGAAGAATACACAAATTTACGGAAAAAGATTTAGGAAATGGCAAACGTCAAACCTTAATTGAAAATCAACAGGCTGACGGAACTATAGAAAAAATAGAAGAAGAACACGAAGATTTAGGCAATGGTGTTCATAAAATGATTCAACATTATGAAGATGGAAGAATACAAGAAATGCTAATGACGCACAATAAAAACGAAGATAAGAATGAAACAACGATTACGTATCCTGACGGCAGAGTTGAAAAAACAGTTGAACAATTTTATCATCAGAAAAATGGTAAAACAAAAATAATCACAACAAAACCGGACGGAACAAAAACGGAAAGAATTATATAACAAAAAAGCGGGAATAAAAAATTCCCGTTTTTTGTCTTTGCGAGAACAGGTTATTTAGTCAAACAAATATCCAACGTGGCATTTTATATACAACAAGATGCCACGTTATTCAAAAAATCAGATTATGTTTTTAGTTTTTCTCTTGTATAGTTAATTAATCCGCCTGCATTAACAAGTTTTTGTATTTCATCGGGGAATTTATTACACGTATAATTTTTACCTTTTGTAATATTTCTAACAATACCTTGAGATAAATCATATTCCAAAAAATCATCTTTATCGGTTTCATTGGAAAGAAAAGGATGTTCCAATATAGGCAAACCAATATTAATAGCATTGCGGTAGAAAATTCTGGCAAAACTTTTAGCAATAACGAGTTCAACACCGGATGCTTTAATAGCAATCGGGGCGTGTTCTCTTGAGCTGCCGCAGCCAAAATTATCTCCTGCAATGATTATATCAGTAGAATTAACTTGAGCAGCAAAAGTTTTATCGATATCTTCCATACAATGTTTTGCCAATTCTTCGTGTGAAGATGTATTTAAATATCTGGCAGGTATAATAACGTCAGTATCAACGTTATCACCATATTTCCATACTTTACCTTTTTTCATATTTCTATTTACTTCCTCTCCCTTCTGTATTATACTAATTATACAATTACATGCCAGAAAAGTTAATAGCATAAAAATTAAAGGAGAATTAAATGATGGAATTAATCGGTGAAGCAGCAGGTCAAATTTGGAATTATTTGAATGAAAATGGTGAAACAACTCTTTCAAAAATGAAAAAAGATTTAGATTTAAAAGCTAATTTTGCAGAAATGGGATTAGGCTGGTTAGCTCGTGAAGGAAAAGTAGAAATGTCAAAGAAAGGCACATCTACAAACGTAAGATTAGTATAATTATATAAAATATGATTTAATATTCAGTATATAGAGAAAGAAGAGGGGTTCACTCCCTTCTTTTTTTGTGTAATTATCCATTTAATGCAGCCATATTTTATTAAAATCAATATTTTTCAGTTCATCCCGAGAAAAATTCCCGCCATTCGATGCAAATTCTTTTTCAGTTTTTTCTTTTTCCGAAAAAATATAATTGACATTAATTTTGTTATGCATAAATTGATTTAAATATTCTATATAAGGTGAATTATTATATGTTATATTTTTGTTATTATCGTTTGTTGAGTACCATAATGCCCACAAATAAGGAGTTTTAGAGCATATTTCATCGATATATGCCGTTTTATTTTTTTGATTTGCATAAATTAATATTTTTTCAGCTTTATAGGTTTCTATTCTCAAAAAATCTATCTCATATTTAATAAAGTGTTCATAAAATAAATAATTTTTGCACAATAAAGTAAAAGTCATAATAATTAAAATATAATTAACAAAATGTGCATTAAATAAATTACTGTTGATGGCAGTTTGAGCCAAAACCATATTAAAAGTACACAATACAATTGAATATATTACGTGTAAATCTTCGTGTACAATCCAATATTGGTTTGCGTGTGTTTTTCCAAGAAAAATTAAAGCTGCAAAAAATATAAGTATTCCGATATTGAAACATATAATTAAACCTAATCCTGTTTCGCAATTTTTTAATTTGAAACGTAAGAAAATTCCCTGAAATATAAGTAATGAATAAGCAAAGATGTGATATAAAAATATGTATTTAATATAATCTTTAGTAAATTCTCCGAATGAATTCAAGGATACTAATATAAAATCCATATCAAATAGAACTAAAGAAGGTATTTTTCTAAAAAAAGCTCCTGTATGAAATAACAAAGACATTCCTGCAAAAGCAGACAGAGTGCAAACGAAATACAAATATTTATATTTATTTTGTTTATAAAAAGCGATTGCAGAATATAGAAAAAAACCAATTAGGGTTGTAACGCAAATCATTTCATTAGAAATTGAGCATAAAAAAGTTAAAACAGGCATGCTTATGAAGGAAATTTTTGTTTTATTTTTAATACACAATAAAAACAGGGCAATAAACATAAAAACAGGTAATAACATTCTGAAAAAACCGTCATAAACAAATAATAAAAAAGGCTGCATTTGTATTGTATATAATATAATTGCCGTAGAAAAGAGAAACAGGCAGATATAATTTAAATTTTTTTTCATTGAAGCTGAAAGAATCGAAATAAAAAATATTAAAAGAAAAGCCTCTATTGCACTAAAATATTCGCTTTTAAAAGATGAGGGATGTATATTTAATAAAAACGGGAGATTTGCGGCAAATATTCTGTCTAAAAAAGAAGAAATATAAATTCCGTTACTTGGTTTATTAAATAAAATGTCTTTAAAATTGAGAAATAATCGGGAAGTATCGGTATCATCAGCAAATATAAAAGAATGGCAGAGATAGCTTCTGAACATAATAAAAATTGCAAACAGAATAATAAGTAATATAAATTGTTTTAATTTTAAAAATTTTAGTAAAATCATATTAATATATCATAACATAATATTTATTAATTAAACTGAACTTAAAAGTGGGGCTTACCAAATTTTAATGAAACATAAAATTATGATTTAAAAAATTGAACACAAATTCCGCAAAACGGACTTTTTAAAATCAATATATATTTTCATTGTTAATCTATTTAATAGTTTATATATGGTATTACACCAAAAAATTTTATACTACTCAATTAAAGTTTAACCAAAGCATTTTTTAATGACAACCAAGCAAATAGTGAGAACCTAAAGAGGATAAAACACATATTATATTCTGCGTTCAACCTTAACATCATATCCAAGTATATCCGCAATGATAACAAACTCATCGTGAGAAATTGTAT
>CAJONH010000152.1 GCA_905235825.1 Candidatus Gastranaerophilales bacterium | reverse complement strand
GTGGAGTCACCCGACAGCACTTTGAGGGTGCGAACTCGATTAAGTGAGGGCATAGCTTGCGGCAGTGATAACGAAGCAAGCGACTTGTCCGAGAGAAAGGTTTTTCAAGACAAAAGAAAAAACATACAAAAAAACGGTGCATTATACATCGTCTTTTAAATTTAATTTTTATTATTAATCTAATATGTATCCTCTGGATTGTATGTAGTTGTTATTTCCAGAATTTCAAATCCCATTTTTTTTAGTTCGTCTTCTAAAATTAAAAAAGGATCTCCGCTATCAGGATGGAAATCTTCAGAAACAATATCAACGAATGTTTTTAATATTCTTACCCATGTATCATTAGTGCCTGTTATCTCAAATTCATCCGATATTTTAAATTCTCCATCTATACTTTTAAATTTAATCATATTTCACCTCTTAAATTGCTTATAACAAAAGACATATATTCTCTATCGCTTTCTGCAAACTTTTTGGGATGTTCAAATATCTGTTCTATTCCCATTGACATAATTTCTGTTGCCTGATGATTATAAATTTTACCACAATATGGACTGAAAAATTTATCAGGTTTTGCTACCTCATCACTATCATATTTAATGTTTGTTATTTTTCTTAATTCTTGTGCTTCTTCTCCTTGTGTGCGATATTCAAGTAAGTAGGGTTGACTTTAGTCAACCAATTTATTTTTGTATTTTCTTTATCAGGCAAAGTAATTCTGATGTAGTTATGCTATATCTAAGTTGTAAATATTGGTTTATAATAAAGTTGGTATAATTAAAAACCGTATCAGATAAAAAATTACAGCTTAAATACAGGAGAGATAATGAAATTTCATACAAAATATTTATGGTTTAATACAAAAAAACACAGAGAATATATAAATATAACAAGTGAAGTAGAAACTGCACTTAAAGAAAGCGGAATAGAAGAAGGAATGATTCTTGTCAGTGCTATGCATATAACGGCAGGAGTATATGTAAATGATGCCGAATCGGGATTAATTACCGATATAGATAAATGGGTAGAAAAAATTGCACCTTTTGATATAAATTATAATCACCACGCAACCGGTGAAACAAACGGCGACAGTCATTTAAAAAGCCTGTTAATAGGACATGAAGTTATAATTCCAGTAACAAACGGTGCTTTGGATTTTGGACCATGGCAGCAGGTTTATTATGCAGAATTTGACGGACAAAGACGAAAACGTGTAATTATCAAAGTTATGGGGGAATAATGGAAATTATAAAAAAGACTAAAACCATTGAAGAAAATGAAATTCAGCTTATTAAATTACAAGGTTTAGCAAACGGAAAAAACATTTTAATAATAGGTGTTTTTCACGGAGAAGAACCACAGGGAGAGTTTCTTATAAATAAGTATTTAAAAGAAAATTTATTAAATATTAAAAATACGCTTTATTTTATACCATGTTTAAATCCTGACGGAAAATCGGTTAATAAAAGACAAAATGCAAATGGAATTGATTTAAACCGTAATTTTCCGACTGAAAATTGGAGAAGAACGGAAAATCCCGAATATTTCGGCGGAACAATGGCAGGAAGTGAAATCGAAACAAAATTTATGATAGATGTAATTAATACATATAAATTTGATGCAATATTGTCAATACATGCTCCGTTTAAAATTGTTAATTATGACGGGCCTGCAAAAGAATTGGCAGAAAAAATATCATCAATTACAGGCTATCCCGTTCAAGCAGATATAGGTTATCCTACTCCGGGAAGTTTCGGAAATTATGCAGGAGTGGAAAGAAATATTCCCGTTATAACTCTTGAACTTGATGAAAATGACACAAACGAGCATCTTTGGGAAATAAATAAAAAAGTTTTTGATTATTTAGCTTTTGAATTTTAATTTGAACACATTGGCGGCAGAGTACGAAACCTGCATAGATATAAAAAGGCAATTTTTTTCAATCATATTTTTTTATATTAATAGGGTAAAATAGGTTGAAGAAATATGACAGGTTCAATTCATGATGCATACGTCAGTGAAGGTGCCAAGCAGATATTAGATATATGGGAAGCAAACAGAGCGGCAGGAAAATATCAGCTTAATCGGGTAAAACAGCAGGGACCGGATAGAGATGTATTGCAAAAATCATCAGAAAATACTGATACGAATGCAAAAGACGGCAAAAATGACGGGAAAATTTCGTTTAAAGATAAATTGGCAAATTTCGGGAAAGGACTGGCTTCCCCAATAAACACAATGCTTTCTTCTCCTACAAATTTTATGCTTACGGTAGGTTCTGTTGTTGCAGGTGCAGGAATTATCGCATTAACGGGAGGTGCCGCAGCCCCCGTATTTGTTGCGGCAGGTATACTCGGCGGCGGTGCTACG
>CAJONH010000151.1 GCA_905235825.1 Candidatus Gastranaerophilales bacterium | reverse complement strand
GAACCCACAACAGCTCTTGATGTTACGGTTCAAGCTCAAATAATGGAGCTTTTAAAAGAAATTCAAAAAGAGTATAAAACTTCTTTTATATTGATTTCTCACGATTTCGGTCTTGTATATGAGTGTGCTGACAGGGCTTGTGTTATGTATAACGGACGTATTGTTGAAAATTCAAGAGCCGAAGAATTATTTAAAAATCCTAAACATCCTTATACAAAAGCATTAATTAAAACTCTGCCGGATTTTAATTCTGTACAGCTTGAAGCAATAGAAGGACAGCCTCCTTCCGTTAAAGATGTCTTTGCAGGCTGTCCTTTTGAACCCAGATGTACATATAGAATGAATAAATGTTCTTCTGTTATGCCTAAATATACAGACATAAATAATTCCAAAGTATACTGTCTTTTATATGAAGAAGGACAAAGCCAATGAAAATAGGTATTTTATTTTCAAATTATATGTACTCTTATATATCACCATTGTTTGATTTGTGTGAAAAATACGGAATAGAAATTGATTTTTTCAAATTTGCACACGATAAAGTTTCATTTAAAGTCAGGGCAAAAAATAAATATATTATAAATACAAAATGGAAAGCCAAAAAATTTAATACTAATAAACAAATAGAAGATGAAATAAAAAATCTTGTAAATATTGATGATTACGATTATTTTTTATCCGATACGATGGGGCTTTCATTTCATAATGCCTGTAATTTTTTCCATGGACACACGACAAAATATAAATTGGAGCATACATCAAAAGGACTGCTTCAGGCTGCTTTTAAATCAGGACATATAAATCTTATAAAAAAAGAAGCCGAATATTATAAAAATACAAAATTCTGTTTTGTCGGCTCAAATGAAATGAAAACGGATTATGCGAAAAATTGCAATATAAATCCTGATAAAATCAGAATATTACATCCCGGAAAAGATAATATTTTAGAAAAAGAAACCGAAAAAACGCAGAATGAAATATATACCATAGGTGCTGTTACTTGCGGATTTCAGCTTAAAGGCGGTTATAATATTTTAAATGCAATAAAAATATTAAAAAAAGAGTTTTCACCAAATCAAATTCGTTTTAAATTAATAAATCCGCATTATGAAAAACAGTGGTATTTGAAATTATACGTAAAACTTTCGGGAATAGAAAAATACGTTGAATTTTTACCTTTTCAAAATAATATAAATAATTTTTATTCAACACTGGATTGTTTAATATGTGCAAGTAATTCTGAAGCCTTCGGAAGGGTTGTAACGGAAGCTATGATATCGAATGTACCCGTAATAACAGGTTCAAATGTAGGAGCAGCAGAAATAATTGAAAATAATATCAACGGTTATGTATATTCTTACGGTAAAAATACGGTAAAAAATCTTGTAAATTCAATAAAAACAGCTTATAACGAAAGAAATAACAATAAAGACCTTATAAAAAGAGCTTATGAAACGGCAAATAATATTTCGTGGCAGGACTTTACCGAGAAATTGTTTGAAACACTTCTTTCCGAAATACCGCATTCCCCTCAAACAATTAATAAATGAAATAAATACAAATAAACTGACCCATTTCCTTTAATATTAAAATTCTAAAAAATCAATTCCAAATGTCGGGTGTTGCAAGTGCCATGGCTGTTAAATTATTATAACCGTTATTTTTTAATAATTTTATTATTTCTTCAAATGTTATTCCTGTTGCCGTTATATCATCAATAATCAGTAATTTTTCATCTTTATTGACATTTTCATTGGTATTTATATCAAATGCATTTTTTATATTTTTTATTCTTTCTGCTTTGTGAAGATTGAATTGTTTCTTAGTATCTTTTGTTCTTATTAAAAACTTTTTATTATTTTTAAATCCTGTAAGTTTGCAAAATTCATCGGCAGCTAAATCCATGTGGTTATATGTTCTCTCTTTTCTTCTGTTTTTATGTATTGGTACACTTAATACAAGAAAATTGTCAGATAAGTTAAGTCTTGAAAAATATTCAAACATAATTTCCGCTTGCAGTTTGGCTAAATACTTCTTTTTATTATATTTTAAATCTTTTATTAATTTTTTTGTTACATCTTCATACAAAGTACAGGCATAAATTTTACATCCGTAAATTTCTTTTAATACGGAAGGGGGCATGTAATTTATTTTTCTTCTGCATTTAGAGCATAAAATATTATCTTCTTTTGTTGAATTACAATAAAAGCAAGGACGAGTATATATTATACTAAGTAGTTTTTCAAAGAATTTTATCATATAATAAATTATATTAGAGAAAGAGAATAATACTATGGCTTTTTTACATATTTTTTTTAGTGCATTAACAATGTTGTTTTTAATAAGTTTATTAATACTTATACATGAAGCGGGGCATTTTATTGCGGCAAGAATGGTTGGTATAAGGGTTGATAAGTTTGGTTTCGGGCTGCCGTTCGGGCCGACTTTGTTTTCAAAAAAAATAGGCGATGTAGAAATATTGGTGCATGCCTTTTTGCTGGGCGGATATGTTTCCTTCCCCGATGATGAAGAAGACTGCGACCTGCCTGCCGATTCGCCTCAAAGATATTGCAATAAAACTCTTTTGCAAAGAGCCTTTGTTATTTCGGCAGGTGTAATATGCAATGTTTTACTTGCTTATGTGTTAATTTTCTTTACGGGAGCTTTATGGAAACATTTACCCGATAATAAATTTATTATAAGTTTTGAAAATTTTTCACAGCACGCTTCGGAAAATACAAGACAATCAGGTTTTCAAAAAGGAGATATAATTTATAAAATAAACGGTACTGAAATATTATATCCGATTGCAATTAATAAATTTTTTGTACTTTCAAAAGAATTTGACGGATTTACAAAAAAAGAAATTATTGACAAAAAACTTAGTGAATTAAAAGCATTAAATCCGAAAATAAATCCCGATGAAATAATAAAAGCAGGAACAGTTATAAAACTTCCGTCATTTACCGATGAAGAAAAAGTTGAACTTTCACAGGATAATATAATCGGTCTTGAAAAATATAATTCGGCTGAAACTGAATTAACGTCAGAACAAAAAGATTTACGTGATAAAATTAATTATCAAAAAAGCTATAAACTTGAAGCTGATACAAATTTATCGGATATAGCTTCCGCCGTATCAGATACAAAAAAACCGATTTACATAACTGTTTTAAGAGATAATAATGAAATTAATTTGAAAAAAGTTTATTCAAATAAAGACGGAATACTTGGTATAGAACAGGTTTACAGTGAAAAGTACACTGAAACAAAAACATTAAAAGAATTAATTTCGGGTACATTTCATTATGTTAATTATAATGTAGGATTTATGGTTTATACTTTGGGTAAACTCTTTACGGGTAAAATCCCCGTAAGTGAAATGAACGGAATAATAGCTATAGCAAAAGTAGGAACCGAAATAATTGCGTATAAAGGTATATTTCAAGGTCTTTTATTAACGGCTATGATTTCATTAAATCTTGCAATTATTAATATTTTACCGATACCTGCTTTAGACGGCGGTCATTTGTTATTTATTATTATTGAGAAAATAACAGGCAGACCCGTCAGCAAAAAGTTCGTTGAATATGTAAGTAACTTTTTCTTCTATTTATTAATATTACTTATGATAATCATTATTTATAACGATATTCATGCCTGGGTAATAGGAAAAATATAGATTTATTATGAAAGATAGTTGAAGTATGACAGACAAAAATGAAGTTGATGAGTTTAATAGAAACATTAATATAAGTTATGTTGATGAAAGTTTGCCTGAACCTGATAATAAATTGATAACAAAGCATTATATATGTTCTGTTCTGGTGTATACTTTTATTTATTGCTTTTTAGGTACAAATCCATTTTTTTCTCAAAATTTCTTAAAATTAAATTTTTATTTTGGAATTTTTATAATTTTATATATTATACTTGCACCATTTATACTTTTTACAGTAAGACCCAAATCAGTTTATCGTTCGCACAATATAGATATTTGCAATTATATTATTAAAGTATACAGAAATATATTTTTCCCAAAACAGCCTAATTATAAAGACAGTTATAAAGATATATTAGACAAATTTAAAATGACATATTATGAAAAACAGTCATTTATGCTTATATTTATAAAAGTCTTTTTCGGAGCTTTAATGGTATTTAGTGTATATCATAATTTGTGCATATTTCCTGATTTTCTTGAAAAAATTCAAAATTCGTTTATCAATATAACTTTTGATGATATGCATGAAATTTTAAGAAATGTTTTTAATTATATACTGGAAAATGAACCGTTACTAATGTCTTTTTCAATGTTAATATTATATACAATCGATTTGGCTGTATTTTCCTTCGGATATTTAACGGAACTATCGATATTAAATAATAAAATACGCTCTGTTGAAACAACTCCATTGGGAATTTTTTTCTGCCTATTATGTTATCCGCCGTTTTTTTCAACGGTAAATTCATTTTTAGGCAATAATATACATTCGGAAAAATTATATGCTGAAGGCGATGTTCTTCCAATAATACGAATAATGTTTCATATAACAGCATTATTTTTTATAACAATCTATGTTGCTGCATCTGTTGCAATGGGAACTAAAGCAAGTAATTTAACAAATAGAGGTACTGTTTCAAAATTTCCTTATAACATAGTAAGACATCCTGCATATATTTGCAAAAATTTGTTTTGGATTATAAGTGTCATGCCTTTATTAATTGTAAATTTTAATTCACCTGAATTTGATGTTTATGAATATGTTAATTTTATTGCTTTTTTCTTATTTTCAAGTATTTTCTTTTTAATAGTGTATTATATGCGGGCAATAACAGAAGAAAGGCATTTAATGCAGGATCCTGAATATAGAGAATATACTAAAAAAGTAAAATACAGATTTATCCCCGGAGTAATATAGTTACAATATAGTTTTTATGTAAAAAATTATTAAGGTTGAAAAAAAATATACTTAATGACTTTACTAAAACCGATTTTTAATGTATAATTAACTTGTTATTAATGTTTCGGCTAGTGTAAATAATGCAAGTTCTTAAATCTTACTTTAAACTTGCATTTTTTTTATTTAAATATTTTTTTGACATATTCTTATTATGAAAACCTTAACATACGATTGTAATCGGAGTTATTTTGTAATAAATTGTAGCTATGGCGGAAGATGAAATAAAAAATACATATAGTCTTGATGTTGAC
Organism: Candidatus Gastranaerophilales bacterium; assembly: GCA_905235825.1. Classification (GTDB taxonomy): domain Bacteria; phylum Cyanobacteriota; class Vampirovibrionia; order Gastranaerophilales; family Gastranaerophilaceae; genus Avigastranaerophilus. The sequence goes on along the minus strand of CAJONH010000151.1, from coordinate 2,393 downwards.
TACGACAAAGCTACCGATATGTTCAAGCAGTTTTTGGATATAAAAAGACAAAATCCTGAAGTTGTACTTTTTTACAGGCTCGGAGATTTTTATGAGGGCTTTTTTGAAGATGCAATATTATTTTCACGTGAACTGGGATTAACTCTTACACATAAAGACGGTGGAGCTATAGGGAAGGTTCCTATGGCAGGTATTCCCGTGAAGTCTGTTAATACATATCTTTCTGAACTATTAAAGAAAAACTATAAAGTTGCAGTATGTGAACAAATGGAAAATCCTAAAGACGTTAAAGGACTTGTTAAACGTGATATAGTTAAAACAATTACGGCGGGAACAATTACCGAATTAAATCTTCTTGAACCATCGGGAAATAACTGGCTTTGTGCTGTTATAAAAGAAAATACAAATTATGGACTTGCTTATACAGATATTTCAACGGGTGAATTTTATGTTACAAAAGGAAACCTTGACGAAATTACGGCTGAACTTGCGAGAATTAAACCTGCTGAAGTACTTGCACCTGCTAAAAAACAAAAAATTCAAGCATTTCAAATCGTACCGGAAGAAGTTCCGGATTTACCCGAACAAATTACAAAATTTTATTCGTGTTCCAAGTTAAATCCGTCATCTTTTAGTGAAGATAGAGCTGTTTCACTTATAAAACGATTATTTAATGTTACATCGCTTGAAGCCTTTGGGTTTGAAGAATATAAAATTGCGTTTTTAGCGGCAGGTGCGGTTATTGATTATATTTTTCAGACTCAAAAAGGAATAGTTCCAAAATTTGATGTTATTAAACCTTATGCAATTTCGGATTATGTTTCAATAGATGCTAATACAAGAAAAAATCTTGAACTTTTGGAAACTTCAAGAGATAAAGTGAAATACGGCAGTCTTTACTGGGCTTTGGATAAAGTAAAAACTCCAATGGGGGCAAGACTCCTAAAAAATTGGATTACCAGACCCGTAAAAAATATTGATGAAATTAAAACAAGACAAAATGCCGTCGAAGAATTAATTGAAAATACTCAAAATCGTTTAAATCTTGAAAATTTATCCGATAAAATTTGCGATATAGAACGTCTTGCTGTAAAAATAAGTAATTCAAGTGCTAATCCGAGAGATTTTCTTGCTTTGAAAGATACTTTTCAATTATTTCCGAATTTTAAAAGTATTTTTAGTAATTTTAAAAGTCAGTATTTAAATGATTTTTCTCAAAATGCCGATGAATTATACGAATTTAGTGCAATAATAAATAAAACCATCGATGAAAATGCGTCTGCAAATACAAAAGACGGAGGTTATATCAAAGCAGGAGTTGACGGTACGCTTGATTATTACAGAGATTTACTGTCGGGCGGAGAAAAATGGCTCAGAGAATTTGAAGAAAAGCAAAAAGAAGAAACGGGAATTAAAAATCTAAAAGTAAGTTATAATAAAAATTTCGGCTTTTTTATAGAAATAACAAAGTCGAATTTAAATCAGGTTCCTTTAAATTATGTCCGCAAGCAGACTCTTACAAATGCAGAAAGATATACAACAGATGAACTCAAAAATCACGAGAATGACGTTTATTCGGCACAATTTAAATCTATTGAAATTGAACAAAAAATATATTCCGATTTTATGGAATATGCAAAAAACTTTATAGATATTATGAAATCAACGGCACATTTTCTTGCAAGAGCTGATGTTTTAATGTCCTTTGCAACAAATGCAATCGAGTCAAATTATGTAAAACCCGAAATTACGGATACAAAAGAGCTTTACATAAAAGACGGAAGACATCCCGTTGTTGAAAAGATTATACCTATGGGAAAATATGTACCCAATGATTTAAAATTAATTGCGGATATCCAAAATTTTGAAGATACCCAATTTATGATATTAACCGGTCCAAATATGGCAGGAAAATCAACGTATATGCGTCAAAATGCAATCATAGTTTTAATGGCTCAAATAGGTTCTTTTGTTCCGGCTTCTGAAGCAAGAATAGGCATAGTTGATAAAATTTTTACCAGAGTAGGTGCGGTAGATGATTTATCCCTCGGTCAATCTACTTTTATGGTGGAAATGAGTGAAACTGCATATATTTTAAACAGTGCAACGGAAAGAAGTTTCATTCTGCTTGATGAAATAGGCAGAGGTACATCAACTTATGACGGAGTTGCAATTGCTTGGTCAGTAGCAGAATTTATAGCTAAAAACATAAAAGCACGTACTATTTTTGCAACTCACTATCACGAATTAAATGTTATGGCTAATTCCATTGAACAAATTAAAAATTATAGAATAACTTTAAGTGAAGAAAACGGAGAAATAAGATTTTTAAGAAAGGTCGTTGAAGGCAGTGCAAGTAAAAGCTACGGAATACAGGTTGCAAAAATGGCGGG
>CAJONH010000150.1 GCA_905235825.1 Candidatus Gastranaerophilales bacterium | reverse complement strand
GCATCATAAAGTTTCAGCCATTGAATTTTTTGATTAAATGTCTTACATTTTTTCTTATCTATAATCCACGATTTATTTTTAAAATCAAATTTCAACGGCAGTTTTTCTCCCGTATTAATATAAAACAATTTAGCTAAATACTTTGGATACTCACTTTCATCTAAGTTTTTGAGAAAGTAATAATCCCAAGGCGATTCACCTATTCTAAAATTTTTAAAATAATTGATTATTTTAGTAATCATTATAATTATATTTTCTATATTTCCGTAGTTTATATAAGATTGTTTTTTTTAAACTAATCTAATCGGATTATACAACCAAACAAATATATAGTCAAATAGTTTTATTTTTTAAAAAATAATCCAATTATGCATTTAAACGTAATCATATAGTATTTATTATCAAAAATAAGGATTATTGTATGATAGATAAAAGCTCTATAGGTAAAATAATTAAAACAATAAGATTAAATAAAAAACTGACACAGGAGGAATTGTCGGAAAAAATTGATATATCAAAAAATTATTTAAGCAAAATTGAGCGAGGTATAAGTGTTTTAAATACCGAGGCTTTTTTAAAAATGGCTCAAGTTTTGGATTTTTCGCTTGAAGATTTTGGAATAAAAACTAATTACCAAATTGATGAAAATAAAAAAGAATTAATTAATCGTATTTTATCTCTTTCCCAAAAAGAAGTTAAAGCATATTCAATACTGCTGGATACAACACAAGCAATAGTTAAGTCTTTAAAATAGCTTTTTTACATCTAATCCGGTTTCGCACTTATATAAAAAAAGATGATTAAAAAATTATTAATAATTTTAAAACGTGCAAATTTTTATATTATCATTAAAGTAAGGAGATTAAAAAATGGAATATAAAGATTATTATAAAATTTTAGGTGTTGAAAGGGATGCAACAGAAGCAAAAATAAAATCCGCATACAGAAAACTTGCAAGACAGTATCATCCTGATGTCAATAAATCTCCTGATGCCGTTAACAAATTTAAAGATATAAATGAAGCATACGAAGTACTTTCCGATAAAGATAAGAAAAGCAGATATGACAGTCTTGGTGCTAATTGGCAGCAGGGAGCCAGTTTTACCCCGCCTCCCGGATTTGAAGGATTTAATTTCAACAATTTTGGCGGAAATACAGGAGGTTTTCAAGGCGGTTTTTCATCCGGCGGAGCTGATTTTTCCGATTTCTTCAGTTCTATATTCGGCGATTTTATGTCCGGTGCAGGCAGAAGTTCACGTTCTCGCAGAAGCTCAGGACAAAGTTTTAATTATGAAGATTTATTTTCCAATGCAGGAGGCTTTCAAGGTTCTTCTCAGGCAAGACAGCGTCAACAGCAGGGATGTACGGGCGGATGCTGCGGCGGAGACAAACAGGAAAATCTTGACATAACTCAAGAACTGAATATAACGGCAAAAGATTTAATGAACGATAAACCCGTTAATGTAAAAATGAAAAGTATAGAAAAATGTACAAAATGTTCGGGTATTGGCAGCAATTGCAGTGAATGCGGCGGTACGGGCATTGTAAATGTTTCAAAAAATTTAACCGTTAAAATTCCAAAAGGAGTAAAAGAGGGGCAAAAAATAAGACTTAAAGGTGAAGGTAAACCCGATAACTACGGCAAAAAAGGCGACTTGTATTTTATAATTAAGTTTAAAGATACAGAATACACCATAGACGGAGAAAATTTAACTAAAACTGTTGAAATTACACCTGCCGAAGCTGTTTTAGGATGTAAAAAAGATATTTCAACACTTCATGGTGTTATAAATATTAAAATACCCCCTGAAACAAGAAGCGGGAAGACATTAAGATTAAAAGCCCTTGGTTTGCCTGATAAATCAGGCGGTTTTGGATATCTTAACGTTAAGATATCAATTAATCTTCCTAAAACTATATCATCAAAACAAAAAGAACTTTATAAAAAACTTCTTGAAACAGAATAATTACAGTAGTATTATTACTATTTTCAGGTTATGAAACATAATCCTCTAAAATAGTTATTTTAGCATTTTCAGCATCAAATTCCGCTTCAACTCCCAGTGGAATTGTATCTTTAATTTTATTATGAGTTATTTTAAATCCTTTGATTACGGGTATATTAAGATGAAGTGCAATTTCCATAATAACTTCATTTAATATATCCGCATTTTCAATATCTTTAAAATCACCGAGGGCAATACCTTTTACATTTTTTACCAATTCTTTAATATTAAAAAGCTGAGTAAACATTCTGTCTATTTTATAAACAGGCTCATTTAAATCTTCCGCAAAAAGAATAATATCGGAATTTGGAATAAAATCAAGTCCGCACATTGCACTCAATGTAGAAAGATTACCACCCCATAAAATTCCTTTAGCAATACCCGTATTATAAAAAACAGGATTTTCAGCGGTAAATTCTTTTGCTAAGCCCTGCAAAGTATTATAAAAACTGTGAATTGTATGACTTTCAAGTTCTAAGCCAAAATCACCGTTTGCCATCGGACTATGAAAAGTTATAAGTCCCGTTTTCTTGTATATTGCTGTTAAAAGAGTTGTAATATCAGAATATCCTGCAAAAATCTTTGGATTTTTTGCTATTATATTCCAATCAATTTTATTAAGCAGTCTTAATGTACCGTATCCTCCTCTTGCACATAAAATTGCATTAATATTTTCATCCGCAAAAAAATTATGTAATGCATTTATACAATCATCATCATTATTTCCTGCCATATATCTGTGCGAAGTTTTACAAGTTTCCGAAATTACGACTTTAAAACCGCACATTTCAAAGTACGAAGCTGCGTTTTCAATCCTTTCATACTCTTTTATTCTTCCTGATACGGATAAAATTCCTATTGTATCGCCTTTTTCTAATTTTTTAGGTTTTATTATTTTCATTTCAGACTCTTTTTAACAATTACTATTCTAGCAGTATTTTTATTCATAATCAATTGAAAATTTAATTTGAAGGTATTAATTAAGTTAGATAATGGTTTGTGAATTATTTGGTTAATATCCGGCATTCTTTTCTTGAAAAAAATAGAAAAATCTGATATCTTATATATTGCGGTTATAATTAATAAATAACTGCAGGTTAGTTAAAAAACGGTTGATGTATGAGTGGAAAATATACTTTATATACAAGGTCAAATTTTGACGGGATAATAAGTGCTGCACTACTTAAAGAAATTGGTTTAATAGAAGAAGTGAAATTTGTTCATCCGAAAGATATACAGGATGGCAGAATACTTCTGGATAATCACGATATTACGGCAGGATTACCATATACAACAGGAGTTTATATGGCTTTTGACCACCATTCAAGTGAATATATAAGAACCAAAGATATAAAGGATAATTATATTATTGAACTTGCAGCTCCATCAAGTGCAAGAATTATTTATGAATACTTTGGCGGAAAAAATAAATTTTCTTCTAATTTAAATAATTTAATACATGCAGTAGATAAAGCCGATTGTGTAAATTTTTCGAAAGAAGATATATTAAACCCTAAAGATTGGGTAATGCTTAATTTCTTAACCGATCCTCGAACGGGATTTGGCAGATTTAATCATTTTACAATTTCAAACTATAATCTTATGCTAAAGCTGGTAGATTTGTGTTCTCAAAAAACAATAGACGACATAATGCACGATTCTGACGTTGTTCAAAGAATTGAATTATATAATAGCGAAAAAGAAAAATGCAAAGAACAAATAAAAAGATGTACATCAATAAAAGAGTCTATTTGTGTTATTGATTTAAGAAATGAAGATATTATACACGTCGGCAACAGATTTATGATTTATGCATTATTTCCGGAATGCCGTATTTCTATTCATGAATTTTACGGAAAACAAAAAAAGAATACGGTATTTGCTGTCGGCAAGTCAATTTTGAACAGGGATTGCTCTATTGATTTAGGTGCTATGCTATATGAATTTGAAGGGGGCGGACACATTAATGCCGCAACATGTCAGGTTTCAAACAACAATGCCGATGATACTTTAAATGAAATTATTGATAAAATAAAAATGCAAGATGGTATTTATAAATAATTTGCCCGAGCAAATTTCGTGATAAGCCCGAAGGGTGTGAACGAAATTTGGGAGTGGTGACTTTAAAAAGTGAGCACTTTGCCG
>CAJONH010000149.1 GCA_905235825.1 Candidatus Gastranaerophilales bacterium | reverse complement strand
CAGTGGTTATTCGGATATGGCTATCGGTTTGGGTAAAATGTTCGGATTTAAAATCAATGAAAACTTTAATTATCCATATACCGCTATTTCTATTCAAGATTTATGGCGTCGGTGGCATATTTCTCTGGCAACATGGTTTAAAGAATATGTTTATATTCCGTTAGGAGGGAGCAGACAAGGAATATTGATGACATATCGGAATTTAATGATTGTATTCTTTTTAACCGGGTTATGGCATGGCGCTGCATGGACATTTGTTTTATGGGGCGTATGGAATGGCATATTTGTTATATTAGAAAAAATTATTCCGATTGAAAAAATTCTGCATTGGCGTGTCCCTCAGATGATTTATACGAATTTTATTTTTCTATGTGGTTTAGTTTTCTTTAGAAGTGAGACGATGACACAGGTTTGGTGGTATTTTGAACGCTTGTTTTCTTCGTATAAAATTGATGTTTCATCGGCGTTGCTTTCAAGAGAATATATAGGAATTGCTATTATTGGTTTCTTTTGTTGCGGTTTCGGTACAATGCTTTTTAAACTTCTTCCAGTTAAAGATACTCTGAAGCAAAGTATTATTACTTTTTGTACGCCGATTTTCTGTTGTGTTATTGCCTATATCAGTATTTTGATGTTGGCAAGTAATACCTATAATCCGTTTATTTATTTTAGGTTTTAAGCATGAAAAATGTTTTTGAAAAACTAAAAATAATATATTTGTTACTACCGCTTATTTTGTTAATGGTGGCAGTGTATTATCCTTTTGCGGCAAATATATTTGTTAGTAATACGGAATTATTAGATAATCGAGTTTTGAGCCCTAAACCGGTAAAATTTTCTTCAACTTTTTCACGTGATTTTGAACAGTATTATAATGATACATTTGCCGGTCGTAAAAAACTTATTGTTAAATATGTTAAATTAAAGCAAAAATTAAAAATTGATACCGGTCAGTATTTTTATGGAAAAGACGGGTGGATGTTTTATGATTCGGCTAAAGTTAATAATGGAAATACTGTTCTGGATTATCTGGGAACTGCGGTATGGGATAATGAAGAGTTGAATCAACTTACAGAGGCATTAGAAAAAGAACAGGCTTTTTATGAAAAATATGGTGCTAAATATCTTTTGATGGTTGTTCCCAATAAAGAAAATGTTTATGCAGAATATATGCCTGAGCGGTTACAAAAAATAAGAAAATCAGATTCTTCACTTAGCGACATCGGTATCAAATATTTACAAAACAATACACATATTGAGATTTTAGATTTAAAACCGATTTTGTTAGCAGCAAAGACAAAGTGTCCATATAATATTTATTATAAAAAGGATACTCATTGGAATGCATTAGGAGCTTATATTGCATTTGAATCATTGTTAAAATCTTTTAATAAGCTTGGTATTGACGGATCTGCTAAACCTTTGCTTTCGGAAATGATAACATCGGCAGGATTAGTTGGTCAGGATATGCATCCGACAGATAAAGATATGAGCTATCATGTGGTATTTCTGGATGATAGATCTTTTGAAAAAAAAGAAGTTATTCCAAATAAGGTTATAGTGTACGAAAATCAAAATCCAGTGGTTGATAAAGCTATATTAATTGTTGGAGATTCTTTTGCTGGGGAAATTATTCCTTATATGGCTAAAGTGTACCGTCGTGTTATTAATGTTCCGGCGGGGATAAAAGATTTATCTTTTTATCAAGAGATTGTTACGGAATATAAGCCGGACTTAGTTGTTCATGAATTAGTTGAGCGGTATTTTAGCCGTTTGAGTAATTTAGGAAAATTGTATGAGAGTAAAAAATAATGGTTTTTAGTTCGCTGATATTTCTGTGGTTGTTTTTACCAATTGTGTTAGGCGTTTATTTCTTAGCGCAGGACAAATATCGCAATTTATTATTATTAATTGCGAGTTTGTTTTTTTATGCATGGGGTGAACCGATATATATATTGGTAATGATCTTTTCGATTTTAGCCAATTATGTCTGTGGCAGATATATCGGAGCAGAGGGGTGTAAGAATAAGTTAGCGCTTATTATCGGAAT
>CAJONH010000148.1 GCA_905235825.1 Candidatus Gastranaerophilales bacterium | reverse complement strand
TAAACGAAATACTATATTAGCAAATAATATAAGAGCCGAAAGAAATCGTAAAAACCTTTCTCAAGCAGATTTAGCCGATAAAATAGGAGTAAGCGAAAGTACTATCAGTCTAATAGAACGTTCAATTCAAACTCCTTCTGTTTTTATAGTATCCGATATTGCTGTTGTTCTTGGTATTAATATAAATGATTTATTAAAAAATATTTATCAATAAATCGTTTATATATTTTTTAAGCATTATTAAATTTTTCAAAATCGGCAAAAACATTGTTATTTTTTTGCGGCTGCAAATTATTGAAGGGTATATCATTTTTAATACTGTTATCAGCAAAAACTCTTGCATCATCTATTTTTTCCATTGCCTTCATTATTCCTATTTTGCCTGCTTTCTTTTGAATATCCGTAAACCACGCATTTACCATATAGGGAACGGCTAAAATTGTACCTAAAACAGGAATACCTGCAACAGCCCCCGTACCAATCAACGTTTTGTAATCGGAAATTTCCTTTTTGGGCAATGATTTAACAAGTTCTTCTCCGCCCGGGAGTTCTTTTATTTTTGAGCGAGAGTATAAATCAGCACCTTCAGATACAAGATTTCTGAACCACTTAGCAGCAGCTCCCTGTTTTAAATGAGGTTCGAGAACATTTTGTATTCCGTTCGTATTTGTAATATCAGCGGGATTAAATAAAGCACCAAGTTCTTTTGTTAAATTTTGAAATGCAGGAGAAACAGCTTGTGCTTCTCTGCTTTGTGCAAATTTTGTTATTCCGCTTATACCGCCTAATAAAGATAATTGAAACTTTTGAGTTAAATTATTATCTTTTAATGCTTTATAAAAATCATTTACGGCAATTCTTATTGAAGATTCCTTTTTTAACCCGATATTTGTTACCGTATTAGCAATTTTTGCAAGAGGGAATTTACCTTTTGCTATTGCTAAACCCGATAATGCAATTGCACCTGCCGAAGCAAGACCCCATACCTGACTAATGACATTTTTAGCTATTTCACTTCCTGCTTCAACATCTTCCGAATATCTTTGCGACATTTCATCAATTTCTTCAAATGCCATAAATACTTTTTTCTGCAGATTTTCGGCATCTTTTCTTTGTTTATCGGTTATTTTTACATCTGCAAGTGCTTTCTGCAATTTTTCCTGATTTTGATGTGCTGTCTTCTTATATTCCTGATACTCCTTATTATCTTTATAGTATTGTTTTAAGAAAGCAAAACTTTGTGAAATTTTTTCCGTAACGGATTTTTTCTGTTTAGGAGCCGTTATATTTTTCGCTTTTTTCATATCTTCATCAGAATAAGCCATTAAACGTGCGGGATTTTCGCTTAAATCTTTTCTTGCCTGATATCTTCCGATTCTTGATGCTTCTTTCTGTGCAACAGTTCCCTGCATACCAATAGCCAGAGGAGTTAAAATCGGAACAGCAAAAGAAGCTATTTTTCTTGTACCTTCAGCTGCTTTTGCAAATTTTAATGCTTTGTTTATCAGCCATCCTGCCGGAATTGCAAATAAAAATGATACCGTTTCCAATGTATCAAATGCATTTTCTAAATTTTCCGAATATTCTTCAGCCTTTATGTTGATTTCTTTTACCGTATCTACAATCAGTTCTTTATCTTCATTAGCAGCTTTTATTTGTTCGGGAGTGAGTTTTCTGTTTTTCAGTTTTTCTATAGCCTGAGTATCTTTAGCTGCAGCCCATTCTTTATAGGCTTGTTTATCTTTGCTTATTTTTCTGAGATTTTTTATTGTTTGAAGAATTCCGTTTTTATCTTCGACATCAGGCAGAGTTTTTGCTTTTTCTTCCGCTTGTTTTATTTGTTCCGGAGTATAAGTTACAAAATTTGTAATATCTTTCAAGTCATTTTGTCTTGCCTGAAATCTTCCTATGCGGGAAGCCTCCTTCTGCTTTGAATTCCCCCATAAAATAAATGAAGCGGCAGCACCTAATCCAACTATTGAATTTATAATAGTACCTTTCACAGGATTTTTAAATGTTAAAAATTGAAACGGTAACATAATTAAAGGTATAGCAAATCCTGCAGCCATGTTTGTAGCCTGTTCAACATCTTCGCAGTTATCTTCCGAATACCTGTCCATTATTTCCGTCGCTCTTATAACCGTTTGAGATTTTTGTGATGTTAAATCAAGTTTATCTTTAGGTATATTGAGTGTTTTGCCTAAATATTCTTTTTTGGCACGCTCATCTGCCTGTGCTTGTTCCCATTCATCATATTTACCGTAATTTTGTTTAACCGTTTTTATCGAATCTATAAACTGTCCCATGTTTAATACCTTACACTTCCCTTACTTATTTAAAGTATTACAGATGTAGAAAGTTGATAACAATATACAATTTATAAATAAATATTAAGATGAAATTTTAAATAGACTGCTATTTCTTATTTTACAAGTACACTTTTAAATGATAAAATAATAATAAATTGTACATTACACAAAGAATAAAGGCATAAAAATTTTAACTGAAAATTTCGACTAACGAAAGGAGGTTTGAAATGTTAGTTGAAATTACAACTCAAGAGCTTATGCTTTTAGTTGCATTAGCTCTTGTCATCAAATCCCATTAATCCGGGAAGGTATTGGGTGATGGTTGCACCCTTTGCCTTTATTTTTATTTTAACGTATTTTTTATGCATTTTCAATCTTAATTGACAAAATTTTAAGATTTTTTATAGACTGCTATTTCTTTTTTCTCCATTTTAAAAATATATTAATAATAATTAACAGCGTAACAAAAAAATCATCAAATAAACCTGCAAACGGAATTATATCAGGTATTACGTCGGCGGGCGAAATATCATAAACAATTGCAATTATTATTAATATTATAGAAAATAATTTATCCCAATTATTATGAAATCTATTTGTTATTTTCATATAACTGCCTCCAAATTAATAAGAAACGAACATCAAAGACTAAACACACAAAAACTTTTTAAATTCATGAATTATTCCTTTTAAAGAATTATTGGGAGGAATAAGAGCATCTTCATGATACGGCAAATATGAGTCTGTTATATTTTGAGGCAATGCTTCGCCATTATCAAGAGTAAATGCGATATACTCTATGTACTCATCCTGCTCCTTTGCATATAATTCATCTTTTTTTCTTATATCTTCATCTGCTTCAAGATGACAAAGTGCGTGCCATGCAGCAATAATCGTTTTATCTTCACAATTTTTTGGAAATTTCATTAATGCTTCACGTACACTGATTTTTTCAGTTAAAACAGCAATATACAATTTGGAAACAAATTTTCTTTGTTCCGAATAATCTATGATTTCAGACTTAGACATCTTTTTTCCAAAGCCTTCATAAAAGACCGCATATCATTATTAAAATATTGCAAAGCAATTTTATTAATTGCAGATTCCGCCATTGCTTCACGTGATTTTACAGACCTGTAACAAAATTTCTTTCCCAGTTTTTCTCTCTGTAATAAAGTCTTATCAACTAACCTGTCCATAACTGTTTTTACTGTTGTGTATGCCCTGATGCATCCGTCGCTGTTTATCCTATTTAGGACTTCATTTACCGATATATTTTCTGTATCTAACCCGCTTTCTTCAAGTGACCAAACAGCATTTAAAATTTCATTTTCTAATGTTCCGTGTGAATATACCATTAATCATTCCTTTTGCTTAATAAAAAAATCAATTACTACTATTATAGCATTTTTATAAAAAAAATACATTATTTTATGAAATAATATTAATTCAATAATTTGGAATAATCCAGAAACTTTTTAGTAAGACTTACATTATGAACTCTGTGAATATTTATATTTTTAAGCATAGAAGAATATATGGCAGTTGGAATATCAGCTTCTTCTAACGAAATATCAAAAGAATTTCTTATAAATGACTTTCTTGAAATTCCGAGAAGCAAGGGGGTTTGAAGACTTGAAAATTCATTTATTCTTTTTAATAGTTCGATATTTCCTTCTGTGGATTTACCAAAACCTATTCCTATATCAGAAATAATATTTCTTTTTTCAAGTCCCGAATTTATCAGAAGTTCTATTTTATTTGAAAGAGATTTGTAAACTTCTTCAACTATATCGTTATCAGTACAGTTTTCTGATTTTGCGGGAACTTTATCCGAATGCATTATAATTACGGGAATATTATTTTTCGTAACAAATTCAAACAAATTTTTATCATAATCTAATCCCGAAACATCATTTATAATATCAGCACCTGCTTCTAATGCCTCTTTTGCCGTTTTATAATTTCTTGTATCAACACTTATAGGAATATCGGTATAATTCTTTCTTATTTGTTCAATAACGGGAATAACTCTTTTTATTTCTTCCTCAACCGAAACAAAATCAGCCTCGGGACGGGTGGATTCACCTCCGATATCAATTATATCCGCACCGGATTCAACCATTTGAATACAATGCTCTATTGCTTTATTTATATTACAATATTTTCCTCCGTCGGAAAAAGAATCGGGAGTAACATTCAAAATTCCCATAATGTATGATCTTTTCCAGTCAAATACATTATTTCTTATTTTTATTGTTTCAGGCACATAATTTATAATATCAAGTAATTTTTGAGATACTATTTTAAGTCTGAACGGTTGTTCATTTAATTTATGAATTAATTTTTCATACTGTAACCGTGATGCAAATATCAGACAATCTGTTTTTTCACATTTACACGTAACAGTATCCCTGCTTACGGCACAATCAAAGCCCAAAGACAAACAAATTTGCTTTAATATATTTGCCTCATAGGGTTTTAAATTAAAAATTTTATAAGCACTTCCCTTATATTTATTTTGAGCAAAATTTAAATACCCGCTGTCAAAACCAATAGATGTAAGTTCTTTTAATATATTTTTATTCGCATTTTTTATTATTATTTCATTCATAAGAAAATTATAAACAAAAAAAGTGTATCCGAAAAGTTATTATGTATTAACTTTTTGGACACACTTTTTATAAAATTCTATTATTAAGCAAGTACCTGAGCTATATCAGAAAGTACGCTTACTGTTTCAAATGCATTGCCGTAGGAAGTTTTTGCACCGGTATATGCATTTTGGCTTTTTTGCATAATATCGGAAATTCCGTCACCGTTAGAATCAATTGTACAAATATCGGCAACTGTAGCAGCAGCAGCACCTGTACCTATAACATTACCCAATGCCTTATTTGCTCTTTCGGGATTTACAACATCTTTTGAAATACCCGAATAAGCAATTGATTTATATATACTTCTTGCACCGTCTTCAACAGTTCCTAATGCTTTACCCGTATATTTTTTTACTGTTGAGAACGAAGCCTCTGCCCCTGTATTAGCTAAAGAGTCAGCTTTTGTTTTTACGGCATTTGCGGCAGACTGTAAATTCTTTTCTACTATCTCACCTGCCTTCGGGGCTATTTTTGAAGTTATTACGCTTGTAACACCTTTAGCACCGGCATAAGTTGTCAACGCTGCAAGTGCAACCGATGCGGCAACAGCGACAGGCTTTTTTATATCGCTTGACTTAACAAATTGTTCATTTATTTTATCCGAATAGCCGTTTATTTCATCAAATTTTTCGCTTTCTTTTTTACCGAAAGATACGTGAGGTTTAATCGGCGTACAATTAATTGCAGAAATAGACATACTAATTACCTTTCCTTACACTTATATATTCTACACTATATAAAACAATCAAGCATATTTTTTGCTCTTTTTATTAACTTTTTACATAATTTTTTACATAATTTAATAAAAATGACTGACTGCACTTGTATATTTTATTATCAAATTAGTAAAGAAATATTAAGAAAAAATATTTCAAACTAAAGAATAAAATTAAATATTCCGATTAAATAAATGCAGTGTGTTATTAATGAAAAGAGGTTTAAATGGAGAACATTAACGGACAAAACGATTTGTCAAAAATTGCCGAACAATATCGTTCTCTGCACAGTCAATCGGGAACAGATGAAGAAACACTTAATTCTCTTGACGACAAATCTATATTTGAACTGTTTCAAAAAGACATGGAAGACGGAAAACTGGACGGACAACATAAAACAAACAACGGAAACGAATCAATTTTTAACGGATTTAGTCAGCAGGTTATGTATAATATCGACGATTTTATAAATGTATCTCCGGAATTAAAAAACGGAATTATTAATGAACTGGCGATTGATGCTGCCGAAGGAGAAAACATATATTTATGGAAAAATCCTGAAACAGGTAAATATGAAAGTAATCCGAAATTCAAAGATTTGGATTTTGAAACTTTCAGAACGGTAATGACAAGAGCTGAAGATATAAAATCAGGCAGATTACCTTCTGATTCCGAAGAATTATATAATGCAACCGCACAGCTTGATAAAAACGGGAATATTTATGCGTCAAATGTTTTAAATGATGAAATAAGAGCTGAAGATAAGGGTAATGGAATACAATCGAATTTCGTAAATAAGTATCACGATGAAAAATCGGCAGAACTGGAAAATTTAGCAAATTTAGGTTATAAAGTTTTAGATGAAACTGCCGAATATTCAGAAGAATGGCAGGCAGCTAATGCAAAAAGCGAAGCTATGCAAGCTCAAATTACTAATTTAGGCGAACAACTTCGTACGCATCAAGGCAGTGAACCCGTAAGAAGTAATTTTGCATCAGATGCGGAATACAACCATGCAAAATCCGAATGGGAGAAGCAAGGCAAAGAATTAAATCAACAAATGGAAAGTGCTACCGAAAAATTCAATGAACATGAAATAGCCAGAAATCAAATTATCTGGGAAGCTAATGAAGGTGTTGCAGGCGAGGACAAAACGGTTATCACAAGAGCAGATTCTCCAGAAATAGTTCAATATAAAATGGCACGTCAGAAATTAGATGTAAGAAGCGAAATAGGAGAATATAAAACTAAACTGTCGGAATTAAATGAATTACTTGCAGATACTTCGTATATTCCCGACAAACAAAAAATATCAGTTCAAATACAAGAACTTGAAAGTAAACTCAAAACAGCACAAACAAAATTGGCAAACTTCGGCGGAAGTGAAGATGATGCTGTTGAATCAGGTTTCATGAATAAATATCATGATGCAAAATCAGCTCAATTGGAAAATTTATTTAATCAAGGATATAAAGTACTGGACGAAACTGCTACTTATAATGCCGATTGGAGAGCAGCAAATTCAAGACGTGATGATTTGGAAACACAGCTTGAAAACATTAATACTCAAACAAAAGCATCTCAAAAAGACATGCCTCAAAGAGAAAATTTTGCAACAGAAGAAGAATATACACAGGCACACAAAGAATGGTCGCTCAAAAATGCGGCACTGTCCGGTTTATTTGATTCAATAAAATCCCAATTAACCGAAAATGAAAATTCAAGAATGCAAATAATCTCTGATGCAAATGCTTCTGTTACGGGAGATGACAAAACAGTTATAACAAGAGCTGATACACCTGAAATTATAATGATGAAAATGGCACAGCAACGGCAGGATACACAAAATGAAATTAAGGGATATCAACAGCAATTATCAGATATTAATAAGGCAAGAACAACAAACGCTGCTCTTAGCACTGCTGAAAGAGCTGATTTGGATGCAAAAGCCGCCGATATTGAAAATAAATTAAAAGCAGCACAGGAAAGATTTGCAAAATTCGGAACTAATCATAACATACAATAGAACAATCAGGACAAATTGTCCGATATTATAAACAAAAAAATCCCTTATATTAATATAAGGGATTTTTTATTATTTAATTAATTTAATCTCTGCCTAAAACAGCATTGTAACAATCATCGCAAATAGTTTCATATTCGGAATGCGTGCCTAAGTGTCTGTATTTCCAACAACGTTCGCATTTTTCGCCTTCGGCCTTTGTTACAAATACGTTATATCCGTCCTCTGAATATTCTCTCATTACGTCTTTCGGACTTTTATTTACTATATAAGCCTGAGAAGTTATAAAGATATTACAAAGTTCTTTTTCATATTTTTTGAGAAGTTCGGAATTTTCTGTCTGAATATGAACTGCGGTTTCTAAAGAACTTCCTATTTTTTTATCAGCTCTTAAAGGTTCTATTGCTTTTGTAACTATTTCTCTTACTTTTAATATTTGCGTAAATTCAGTTTCCAATTCGGGATTATTCCATTTATCATTTGTTTTTGCCCAATCGGATAAAAGAATGCTTACTAATCCGCCACGCTGACATTCAGGTATATTTTGCCATATATCCTCCGCCTGATGCGGCATAACAGGAACAAGTACTCTTGTTAATGCCTGTGCTGTTTCATATAGAACCGTCTGGCATGCACGTCTTGAAAGTGATTTTTTACCGCTTGTATATAATCTGTCTTTGACTATATCGAGATAAAAAGAACTTAAATCAACAGCCGCAAAATTTTGCAGATACTGGAAATAACGGTAAAATTCAAAAGTTTCAAAAGCATCCGTAACATTTGATATAAACGTATTTAGCTTATGGAGTGCAAATTTATCAAGAGCCTTTAAATCTTCATATTTTACATAATCCGTTTCAGGGTCAAAATCATACAAATTACCAAGTAAAAATCTTGCGGTATTTCTCGTCTTTTTGAAAATTTCAACAAGCTGACCGACTATATTATTACCGATTTTTATATCATTTTTATAATCAACGGAAGCAGCCCAGAGTCTTAAAATATCTGCACCGTAATTTTTAATTATATCATCGGGACGAATATAGTTGCCTAAAGATTTTGACATTTTTCTGCCGTCTTCACCAAAAACAAAACCGTGAGTAAGCACTTGTTTATATGGGGCAATACCCGTTGTTGCTACCGATGTCAATAATGAAGACTGGAACCAGCCGCGGTGTTGGTCTGAACCTTCAAGATACATGTCAACGGGAGTATGACAAAGTTCATCAGCACGCTTATCTACGCACGCTCTCCATGAAACCCCCGAATCAAACCAAACATCCATTATATCTTTTTCTTTTATAAAGTGATTTTTTCCGCACTTTGGGCAGGTAAATCCTTTAGGAAGCAATTCTTCGGCACTACGGTTAACCCAGGCATCAGAACTTTCTTTTTCGTATATTTTTGCAATATTTTCAATAGTTTCATCACTGCAGATAACTTCACCGCAATCCTCGCAATAGAAAATTGGAATAGGTACACCCCACGCTCTTTGACGGGATATACACCAATCGGTTCTGCCTTCAACCATATTTCCTATACGACTTTCACCGCTTGCGGGAATCCATTTTACGTTATGGATTGCTTCCATTGCTTTATCTCTAAATTTATCGACTTTTACAAACCATTGCGGAGTTGCCCTGTAAATAACGGGATGCTTACATCTCCAGCAGTGCGGATAACTGTGCAGTAAATCTGCTTTTGCAAGCAATGCTTTTTTATCTTCAAGTTTTTTAATTACAATTTCATTGCCTTTATAATAAGGAACACCGATTAAATCTTCATCATCAAAGTCTTTGCTTTTTTGCCATTCGCCTTTTCCGTCAAGAGGAGAGAATGTTGGTATATTATATTTTTGGCAGACTTCCCAATCTTCAAGACCATGCCCCGGAGCCGTATGTACACACCCCGTACCGGCATCGGTTGTTACGTGGTCGCCTAAAATAATAAGGCTTTCTCTGTTATAAAGAGGATGGAATACTTTCATATTTTCGAGTTCAGCACCTTTTACACAGCCAAGCTCTTTAATATTATCTTTTTCCCAGTTAACACCCTGTAAAAATGAAGCTAAAAGTTCTGCTGCAACAACATACACATCATTTTCATATTCAAAAACGGTATATTCCAAACGGGCATTCAAACATACCGCAAGATTTGAGGGAATTGTCCAAGGAGTTGTAGTCCATATAACAACGTATAAATCTTTATCCGTTTTTTCATTTATTAACGAATATACCTTCTTTTTATCATTTTCACTGAATTTAAAACGAACATATATACTTGTAGACGTATGGTCTGCATATTCAACTTCGGCTTCTGCAAGTGCAGTTTCACAGGATGCACACCAGTAAACGGGCTTTAATCCTTTTTCTATATAGCCTTTTTTATACATTTCACCAAATACTCTGATTTGTTCGGCTTCATAATCAGGAGCGATTGTTAAATAAGGATGTTCCCAATCACCAAGCACACCAAGCCTTTTAAAAGCAGCTTCCTGTCCTTTTAAACTGTTTTGTGCATATTCACGGCATTTTTGTCTTAATTCGCCTTCCGTTATAGAATGTCTTCCGCCTTTTAAATTTTTTACAACAGCATTTTCAATAGGAAGACCGTGTGCATCATACCCCGGAACATAAGGAACATAATATCCCTGTTGAGTTTTATATTTATTTATAATATCTTTTAAAATCTTATTTAATGCGGTACCTACGTGTATTTTATCCGAGCTTAAATAAGGAGGCCCGTCATGAAGCACAAAAGAATGAGATTTATTTCTCTGTGCAAGCATTTTTTCATATATATTGTTTTCTTCCCAGAATTTTTGTATAGCCGGTTCTTTTTGCGTTGCATTTGCTCTCATTTCCAGCGTAGTTTTTGGTAAATTAATACTGTCTTTGTAATCTTTTTTTGTTGTTTCACTCATAATAACCGCCCTTATTCTTAAATAAGCTCATCGTTTTTATTTTAATATAAAAAAAATAAATCGGCAAAAGGATATAAGCTAAAAATTTAACTTAACAAAGCCAGTTCCAATATTAAATCTTCTTGTGATGATTTCCCCGATTTTAATTTATATTCGGCATTTAAAAGATTTTCTCTTATTTGTATAAGTCGTTCAAGAGTTATTTTCCTTAATTTTTCTTGAGTTTTTTGTACTACAAACTCATGCATTTTAAGTTTTGCCGCAATATCTTTATTGCTCATTTTTCTTTCATAATTTTTAATAAAAACAAATTTTTGCAAACTGCTTTGTACTAGTGCAAAAACTTCAAGATAATGTCTTTTTTCTGTAAGCAGATTATATTGCTTTAAAATTTCATTTTTATTTCCCTGCACTATTAAATCGGCAAGTATAAATATATCTTCACTCGATGTACAATATTTTTTGATTGCATCTGAAGTTATTGTTGTTTCGGGATAAATTGCGATTTTAAGTTTTTCAAGTTCAGAATCAATTAACGTCAGGTTAACTCCGATTTGGTCAATCATTGTCATAGAAGTATTTGTATCAATTTTAAGCCCTTTCTCCTTAGCAATACCTGTAATAACAGAAGATAGAGCCTTATCATAACTTCTATACTGTGCAAATTCTTTTACCTGCGAATATTTAGAAAGAACTTTGTAAATTTTTTTTCGGGAATCGGGTTTTTTATTTTCATCACGTGGAATTTTACATACAAAAATTATATTAACACTATCGCTTAAATTAGAAAGAGAATACTCTATACTTTCAATTTGCTTATCATCAAGACTTAATCCCGTTCCGATAAGATATTTATCAATATAAATTACACTTAATGTATTTCCAAACATTAAAGGAGCGGATTGAAGGCAGTCTAAAAGGTTTATAAAAGGCGGATTATCAAAAATTTTATAGCCCATAGATATGAAAGAAGCATCAAGAAGCTCATCTTTGAGCCTCTTGATTTCTTTATTCATTAAATATTCTTCTTGCCCGTAAAATAAAAATACAGCCATATTAATTTTCTACAAGAAGACTTGCCCCTATAACACCTGCAGTATTACCGAGTTCGGCATGAACTACTTCAACGGCTGCACCTTGAATAGGCATTGCACGTTTTTTGAGAGTTTCTTTAATCGGCACAAACAGTAAATCACCTGCATCAGCAACACCGCCGCCGATAACAACTTTTTCCGGATTTAACAGATTTACCACACTTGCTAAACCTATACCTATATAGCTTCCGATTATTTCAAATATCTTTTTGGCAACAACATCACCCTGTTTTGCAGCTTCCGCAACTATATAAGGAGTAATGTCGGGATTTGCCAATTCTCTGTATTTAGTTGATTTTCCGCCTTTTATATATTCTTCCGCAAGTGCTACAATAGCAGGCCCCGATGCAAATGCTTCCAAACATCCTCTGTCGCCGCATCCGCATATAGGCCCGTCTTTCATTTCAAGTTTTATATGTCCGAGTTCTCCTGCCGCATTACTTGCACCACGTACAAGTTTTCCGTTCACTATTAATCCCGAACCTATACCTGTACCTACCGTAATACAAATCATATTTTGAGTACCCTTGCCGGCACCGTAATTTAATTCGGCAAGTGCCGCACATCTTACATCGTTATCAACTTTTACCGGTATACCGAACTCTTTTGAAACAATATCGGCTATAGGTATATTTACCCAGCCCGGAATATTGGGAGCAAGTCTTACAATTCCGTTATCGCAGTCAATTTGACCTGGAAAACCAAAACCTATACCTTCAATTGAGTCTTTTGATACTTTTGACTCTTTCATCAAATTGTTTATTGCCGTAATGATATTTTGAATTGTATATTCATATCCCATTTCAGCACGTGTCGGAACGGTATCGGAAT
>CAJONH010000147.1 GCA_905235825.1 Candidatus Gastranaerophilales bacterium | reverse complement strand
TGTATCCTTTACCGAAATGAAGTCTTAATTCACTTAAAGAACTGTTTGTCAGCTTTTTGCAATCGCCGTATAAACCGTCTTCAAGTCGGTTTATCCTTTTGATTACTTTAGATTGATATTCCCTTGATAATGTACTAAACCATTCTAAATAAGGGCATTTGTCATCTATTGTCGTATAGTATTCTATTTCTTTTGTCATTTTTAATCCTATTATCAGTGTATCAAATTTACGACACAGTGTCAAGTTGTATTACATAACAAATTACGCTGCACACCATCTTTTTACATTTGTTATAGCAGTTGTATCATGCAGACATAAATTTAAAAAATTAACTGTTTCGGGTTCGGACTCTATACCATAGCTTGCCCCATTTTTAACATTTTTCCAATATTTTAGCTTATAAAATATTGGAAATAATTCTATTTTAAGGGTTTCACTGTTATTTTTCACCTCAGTTGAGATGTACGCTTAATATGAGATTTTTAGCCACAATGCCGTATGTGTAAGGGTTTTAGCGGTTGGAAGTTTCCAATAAATTCTCATATTAGCAGTCCTGAAAGTCCCAAAATCTTCCAATTTTGTCTAATTTGTTCCTAATTATGTCCCTATGCCGGTTTGCGCAATTTTTGCGTTGTTTCACCTGAGATGAGAATTTATTGGGTGGCGAAATAAAATTTAAGGTCGGAAATTTTTTGTAAAAGGTAGGAAACATATAATATCCTAAATTTAATTTTTTTTTTAAACATTTAGACATAAAAGAATATTTATACTATAATAAAGGAATGGGGATTTGTAAATGAACCAACGAACTATATATGATTTAAACAAAGAAATGTACATAACATACGACAATGGAGATAAAATACAAACAAAATGGGATGATTTTAGTTTCATTGATTTATTTGCTGGAATTGGTGGTATTCGCTTAGGATTTGAAGCTGCTGGAGGTCATTGCGTATTTTCTTCTGAATTTGATGAAGATGCTTGCAAAACTTACGAAGCTAATTTTGGCGAGCATCCATCTGGTGATATAACAAAAATTGATGCAAAAAACATACCCGATTTTGATATTTTATTGGGAGGTTTCCCTTGCCAAGCATTTTCAATAATTGGGAAAAAGGAAGGATTTTCTAACGAAACATGTGGCACATTATTCTTTGATATTGAACGTATTTTAAAAGAAAAACGACCCTCTGCATTTATGCTTGAAAATGTTAGAAACCTTGTTGCACATGATAGTGGCAATACGTTTAAAGTTATAAAATCTCATTTGGAAGCTCTTGGTTATCATGTATATTCTAAAGTATTAAATGCCCTAGATTATGGTGTTCCACAAAAACGAGAACGAATATTTATTGTTGGCTTTCTTGATGATGTATTATTTGAATTTCCAAAACCAGTGCCAATAACAGAGCGTTTAGGTTTACCTGATATTTTAGAGAAAAAAGTTGATGCTAAATATTATGTTAAAGATGCAATACGCTTATCTAGATTAGAAAGAATAAAAGATAAAAATTATCCACGTCCATATATTTCGCATGAAAATATGGCTGGTTCAATAACTCCACATCCTTATTCTTCTGCATTAAGGGCAGGTGCCTCTGCTAATTATATACTCATAAACGATGAAAGAAGACCTACTGAAAGAGAAATTTTAAGAATACAAGGGTTTCCAGATACATATAAAATAGTTTTATCTTATGGAAAAGTAAAACATCAATGTGGTAATTCTGTAGCTGTCCCAGTAATTAAAGCAATAGCAAAAGAAATGATAGCTTCCCTTAAAGCATTTGAAAGGAGCAAATTGTATGCCAACCAAAAATGATGCTAAAAAAGCGTTAGATACAGTTATTACAAAATCTCGCGTTCATTTATATAAGCCAATTCAAATTGCAGAAATCTTATATCATATCCGTATGTATGGAGATATCAACCCCCTTGAGTTAGAAGAATATAGAACAAAAAGTAAACGTTGGAGAGATGATGTTTGTAGAGTTTTATTAGGAAGGACTTGTACTAGTATAACATTCCTTAAATAGCTGGACTTATGTATTTTTTTGTGTAAAAATGAATACAAAGAATAAAAAGGATGCAAAAAAATA
>CAJONH010000146.1 GCA_905235825.1 Candidatus Gastranaerophilales bacterium | reverse complement strand
GTCAATGGTCTTGCTTATTTGTATTTCTTTTTTATATTGTTGCCATATAAATTATAGCATACGATTAATTCTGCTGAGTAGTTACAAATTAATTATAATTTGAAATAATTTTAAATATTTTACTGAAAAAACTTATTTTCTTTTTCTTTCTATTGCATTTACAATTTTTAAAAGAGCATTTGCCGTTTTGCAGATTTAAAATTTCGGGAGTAACAAATTCCGAATCAAAGTCATGGATTTTACTTAAATTTTTGACTCTTTCATAATAACACATTTGTTTTTTAGGATTTTCAAGTATTAAAACAACTTTTGCTCTTTTTCCCGTCATTTTTGAATAATGCAGAGCTTGTCCTACACTTTCAGCCCATTTATTTGCAAAATCAAATTCTGTCGCATGTGTATCAGTTAAACAATCAACACGGGTTTTATCGGGATTTTTAAATTCTTCAATTCCGTTATGTTGAGAACACCAGACATGTTGATATGAGCTTTCACTATGATTATGAATTACGTATTTATAACCCGAAGAAGTATATCCGTATTTAAAATTATCACAATAAGCATATTGTTTACTAAAAACAAATATAATTAGCGATAAAAGTATAAGATTATTTACTTTCATATATTTTTCTATTCCTAATAATATTTTTTTTATAGTAAAACTTGTATTACAAATACGAGTTTTCAAAATTAATAGTATCACTAATTATATTTTTAATTCAATATTTAGCGAAGTATATAATTAAAAGTCTTAATAAGCCTGTGTAGAATAATAAAAAAGGCTTTAAAATGAAACTAACAAAGAAATTTGGCAAAAGATTAAAAGAAATAAGAAAGAGAAAAGGTCTAACACAAGAACAATTAGCCGAATTAATCGGAATGGATACCGTAAATGTCAGCAAATTGGAATTAGGTGAACATTTACCCAAAAAAGAAAATATAGAAAAATTATGCGAAGCATTAGAGATAGAACCGAAAGAATTATTTGATTTCGGACACATGAAAAGTAAAGCGGATATTATTAAAGAACTTAATGATACTATGAATTCTCTTTCACTAAAAGATTTACAGTATTTCAAGAAAATTTTTGATGCATATATGGAAACAAAATAACGGTAAATTCTACGCTAAATAATGTATATTACCGATTATTCGTTATAGATAAATATGATTATAAATATATACAATTGATTGTTTTTGATAATTTATATATTAAATCAGAAATTCATTCATTTATATGAGATTTAGTAATAGGAAAATGTGTTAGACGTAATATTTGAAGCATAGTGTACTATAAAAATCGTAAGAAGATTAAGAGGATTTTTTAAAATGTACACTAAATTGAAACAAGACAATTTCAAATTAACAGTAATGGATGATAAAATAAATAATGAAGAATATTATTTTGAAATTATTGTAAACAGAAGTTTTTTAAATACGTTACTGTTAAGTCTTATGCTGTTTAAAGAGTCAATGCCTAAACTTGATGTCAAACTAACACCCAGAGAAGAAGAAGTATTAATGCATATATCGAGAGGAGAAGATAACGGAGTAATTGCCAAATATATGAATGTCAGTATTCATACAGCAAAAATTCACATAAGAAATATTTTTCAAAAACTGGGTGTAAAGGATAGAACTCAAGCAGTTGTGAAAGCTGTTAAATACGGATTAATTAATATATTTTAATCATTGCCGGCATTATAAAGCCGGCATAACTTTTTATATTTCAATTTGATTTATTATTTTAATTCAGGGAAAATTTCTATACTTCTTTCCAAAATACCGTTAATATATGCAATTGTAATGCCGTAATTTGAAATAGGAACATTATATTTTTCGGCATTTTGAAAACGGTTTAAAACTTCATTTTCATTGAGCATACATCCCCCGCAGTGAATAATCATGGAATATTTATTTAAGTTGTCAGGAAATTGCGTACCTGATGAAAATTCAAAATTTAAATTTTTTTGTGTATAAGATTTTAACCAAAAAGGTAATTTGACACTGCCTATATCATCACATTGTTTATGGTGTGTACAGCCTTCCGATATTAAAATTGTATCATTATCTTTTAAACTTTTAATCTTTTTTACTGATTTTACAGCAATATTTAAAATACCTCTATATCTTGCAAACAGTATAGAAAAAGAAGTAAGCGGAATATCCCGTGGAAGTATTGAATTTACGTATTTAAACACCTGAGAATCGGTTATAACCAATTGTGGTGAGGGGCAATATTTAAGTGACTGTTCCAATTGAGTTTCTTTAACAACAATACCGATACCGCCTTTATCCAAAATACCACGCAGCACTTGCTGCTGGGGTAATATTAATCTGCCTTTCGGAGCGGCAGAATCAATCGGAGTTACAAGAATAACGGGATAGTTTTCTTTTATCAAATCACTTACGAGCATACGGGTTTTATTAAAATTCACGTTAAAAGAAGCTATTTTTTCTTTTAACCCGCTTATATTTATATTTTTTAAAGCACTTACATAAATTTCATTTTCTGATTGATTTAAAGGAATTTGAATTAAATCACATTTATTATAGACAATGATATATTTTATTTTTTTATCTTGAAATATTTTTATTATTTGTTTGTCTTCATCGGTTAAACCAACCGAAGCATCGGCAATAAGAAGTGCAATATCCGTTTTGTTAAGCACTCTTAATGTTTTATCGAGTCTTAATTTTCCAAGTTCGCTGTTATCATTGTATCCTGCCGTATCCGTTATCAAAACAGGCCCTAAAGGAAGCAGTTCCATTGCTTTAGTAACAGGGTCGGTTGTTGTTCCGCTTATATTTGAAACTATTGAAATATTTTGATTTGTAATTGCATTTATTAAACTTGATTTTCCGGTATTTGTTTTACCAAAAAATCCTATTTGTATTCTTTCCGATGACGGTGTTGTATTTAAGCTCATAAAACCTCAGCTTGATTATACACTAAATATATCTTTATAATAAGTATTTTGTTATTTAATGAAAAGGTAACTACTCAGCAGAATTAATCGTATGCCATAATTTATATAGCAGCTATATAAAAAAGAAATACAAATAAGCAAGACCATTGACGAACTTATTTAAAAATTTTTAATGAAACGACAGAGAAAGCCCGTCTGTTT
>CAJONH010000145.1 GCA_905235825.1 Candidatus Gastranaerophilales bacterium | reverse complement strand
TAATCACGGATGCAAGTGGCAATATATAATAAAAGACAAAGAAGCGTTTTTACAAAACAAACGATTGTTCGATATAGTAAAAAGAAATATGACAGGCTGGCTTGAGATGGATTACAGTTTTTGGGGCGGGTTTGAAATGCAATACAAAGTCAAATCTGCTGACCGTCATTGCGGGCAGTTTGACTTTAATTTAGACCCTGCAAGGCAATCTACAGCTGAAAAGTATAATCAAATTGATTGCCACGTCACCCAAAATGCTGTTGTTCCTTGCAATGACAAATATATAGAACCCAAAATATTAATTGAACCATTATTAAGAGAAGACATAAATACTCCCGTAAGAGAAATAGAAGTCTATTGTTTTAATGGAAATCCCGAAATATTAATACGAAATTTTTACGAAGAAAAAATAGCTGTTTATAACGGTAATTTGGAACAAATTACCGATTTATTCGATTTTGCAGAAGAAAAAATTTTGTTTAAAGCAGACGATTTATTAAAACAATCATTTGATTTAAGTAAACAATTGTCAAAATCTTTCAGATTTGTACGTATTGATTGGATGTTGTATAAAAATTCGCTATATTTTGAAGAAATGACTTTTACGGCATATTCGGGCTTTTTTAAGTTTAAAAACAAAAAAAATAACAGATATCTGGGTAAAAAATTTGAAAGGTAAAATTATGAATTTTGATGAAATAGAAGGATTAAATGAAGAACGGATAATCCGTTTATACGACAGCATATTGGAAATAGATAACAATTTTATTTCCGCAACGATAGACAACTGGTATTGCACCGGATATTGTACTTGTTATAACGGAACAACAAATGCAGGTGCCGCTTATTGGAATCAAAATTTAACAAATCATTCTTATGCGGGAAATTATGGTATTTTATGTGTATCTGCACATCCGCAAAATATCGTAAGTGCCTGCGGTACGGATTATTATACAAGCAGGCAGTATTTTACGAGGTGCAGTTTATACGGAATGTAACATTATTATTTTACGTAGCAAAGGAATTGTTAACGGCACAGCCTTTTAATTACAGGTTTGAGCAAAAACAATTCCTCAATGACGGGCGGTAAGTCCGTCTTTTTTTATAAAAAGATATACAATTAATTTTGTTTACAATATAATTATACTAACCGATTAGGGTTAGTGATTATATATGTTGTATAAAAGTTAAACAGGAGGTCTAATGGACAACATGCAAATTACGCACGAAATAGAAAATCAGTGCTGTGTAAGACGAGGTGTTAAAGGTACACCCGCACCCATTCCGCAAGAAGGTATGTGGACAAAATGTAAAGAAATTAAAGATATTTCGGGTTTAACACACGGCTGCGGCTGCTGTGCACCTCAACAGGGCACCTGCAAATTGACATTAAACGTAAAAGAAGGAATTATTCAAGAAGCACTTGTTGAAACGGTAGGTTGTTCAGGTATGACTCACTCTGCTGCAATGGCAGGTGAAATACTCCCCGGTAAAACAATTCTTGAAGCATTAAATACAGACCTTGTCTGCGACGCTATTAACGTTGCTATGCGGGAATTGTTCTTACAAATTGTTTACGGAAGAACTCAAACTGCATTTTCTGAAGGTGGTCTGCCTGTTGGTGCGGGTCTTGAAGATTTGGGTAAAGGCTTATGCTCTATGGTTGGTACCATCCACTCAACAAAACAAAAAGGTGTAAGATACTTATCTTTGACCGAAGGTTATATTTTAGAACTCGGTTTGGATAAAAATGATGAGGTTATAGGATACAAGTTCATCAATTTAGGTAAATTTATGGATGCCGTAAAAGCAGGTAAGGATTATAAAGAGGCTTATGAAAGCAATATTAAAACTTACGGCAGATATGCTGATGCGGTTAAATATATAGACCCCAGAAAAGAGTAATTTCCGCAGGGTGCCGTGTGAGCAATAGCGAATCCACCCGAATATGTAAATGCCCGAAGTGAACAGGAGCGAAGCACAGTGAACGATAGGGCAGAAAATGAGGAAATTACAAGACAGACCCCGTCATTGCGAGGAACATTAGCATTTTCTGTGACGAAGCAATCCAGTTAAAATAATATGAAAAAAAGTTATATATATACTATTTAACAAAAGAAACGGTACATTATATACGGGTGTTACATCAGATTTAAAAAGAAGAATTTATGAACATAAAAGTAAAATAATAGAAGGTTTCACCAAACAATATAATGTAGACAAACTGGGTTACTTTGAAGAATACGATAATATTGCTCAAGCAATTACGAGAGAAAAGCAAATAAAAGGCGGTTCACGAAAAGATAAATTAAAATTAATCGAAAATATAAATCCCGATTGGGAAGATTTATATAATAAAATAGATAATATTTAGCTGGATTGCTTCGCATACGCTCGCAATGACGATAATAAAATAAGTAAAATAAAAAGAAGGAAAATATAAAATGGCAAAATTTGAAGGACAAGACAGACGTGAAAAATCACTCGCTAAAGCACTTGAAAAATTCGGTTTTAAGTCTTTAGATGAAGCTAATGAACTTTGTTTATCCAAAGGTATAAATGTAGATGAAATAGTAAAAGGTATTCAGCCTATAGCGTTTGATAATGCTTCCTGGGCTTATACATTAGGTTGTGCTATAGCAATAAAAAGAGGTATTAAAAATGCCGCTGATGCAGCCGAAGCAATCGGAGAAGGCTTACAGGCTTTTGCAGTTCCAGGTTCCGTAGGTGATACAAGAAAAGTAGGCTTAGGTCACGGTAATTTAGGTGCTATGCTTTTAAGAGAAGAAACAAAATGCTTCTGCTTTTTAGCAGGTCATGAATCCTTTGCTGCCGCTGAAGGTGCAATAGGTATTGCAAGAAACGCTAATAAAGTAAGAAAAGAACCTTTAAGAGTTATATTAAACGGTTTAGGTAAAGATGCAGCGCTAATTATTTCAAGAATTAACGGATTTACTCACGTTGAAACAGAATATGATTACAAAACCGGAGATTTAAAAGTAGTAAAAGAAACACCTTATTCTGACGGAGAAAGAGCTAAAGTAAAATGCTACGGTGCCGATGATGTTTCAGAAGGTGTTGCTATTATGATAAAAGAAGGTGTTGACGTTTCTATTACGGGTAATTCAACTAATCCTACACGTTTTCAACATCCTGTTGCAGGTACATATAAAAAATGGGCAATTGAAAACGGCAGAAAATATTTCTCTGTTGCATCAGG
>CAJONH010000144.1 GCA_905235825.1 Candidatus Gastranaerophilales bacterium | reverse complement strand
TCATCATATAGCCTGCGACAGTAATAACGAAGCAAGCGGCTTGCCCGAGAGAAAGCAATGTCAAGAACATAACATAGAACCTAAAATATTAATTGAACCTTTAATAAGAGAAAATATTAATTTACAAAATAAAAATGTGCATGTCTATTGTTTTTCAGAAAATCCTCAATATATAATTAAACTTCACAGTAAAGAAGAAATAACAATTTATGATAAACAACTAAATATAATAGAAGATATATTCTCATTTAGAGAAGCTAAGAAAAATGAAAAAGCGGAAGATATTATATATCAATCAGTTGAATTATCAACAAAATTAGCAAAAAATTTTAAATTTGTTCGCATAGATTGGATGCTTCATAAAAACAAATTATATTTTGAGGAAATGACATTTTCTCCATATAGCGGATTTAATAACTTTATAAATAAAAATCAGAATTTAAAAATTGGAAATTTATTAGTAGTTTAAGAAGGATGTATAAATTATGAATTTTGATATTGTAGAAAATTTAACAAATGAACAAGTAAATTTATTGTATGAAGATGTAATAGATAATGAATTACAATATATTTCTTCTACTGTACTTGAATGGTACTGCAGCGGATATTGCAAATGTCCGGACGAAGGGAATCGATTTGGAACCGGATATCACTATGAAGATATATCAGGAAATTCGTACTACAATTATACATCTAACCCTGGATTATTATGTGTAGCAACAAATAATAAAAATATTTTACCTGCCTGTACTCGTAATATTCCTTCAGGTTATAGATTTTATGAATATTTTACTTCCTGTACACCATACGAAAATTAAGCAAGCAGGGTAGACTTCAGTCTGCCAAACAGCAAGCAGGGGGGGGGGAACTTTAGTCTACCGAGTTAAAAAATTACAAATTTTGGTAGTCTAAAGCCTACCCTGCTGTTCCATTTTAAGTAATATTAAAAGATTTATTTACGTAGATATTTGCGGGAAATTTCCCGCTTTTTTTATTAAAAAACAGGAGGAAGAAAGAAAAAGGACTATGCCGTTCTGTGAAATAAATTAATTACAGTTGCTAAATTTATGAATATATGCTGAATGAACCGAGTATTTTAAGAAATTCGGCATATTCATTAAGTTCTTTCAATGCCGATTTTATTTCTGTATCTTCTTCAAGTCCGTCCAGCTCCATGAAAAAAAGATATTCACCTAAGTGTCTTTTTGAAGGACGAGAATCAATATAAGAAAGATTTATATTATATTTTGCAAGTATTTGTAATATATCGCATAAAGCACCTGCTCTGTTTACCTTTGGAGATATCATTACTGCGGTTTTATTTTTATTATTTTTCTCTATCGGAGTCCTTCCGAGAATATAAAACCTTGTTTGATTATCTTTTTCATCATTAATATCCGTTGCAAGGATATTCAAGCCGAATATATCAGAGCAGGTTTCATTTGCTATTGCAGCAATAGTGTTATCATTGTCAAAAGAAACTTTTTCTGCCGCATAACTTGTTGATGATACTTCTTTTAATTCAACATAAGGGAACTTTTCATATAAATATTTACTGCATTGAGCAAATGCCTGCGGATGAGAATATATTTTTTTAATTTCATTTATATTGCTGCTTTTTGCCATAAGTATATGTTTTATGGGCAGAGCCAGTTCGCCTTGAATTTTTACGGATAAATCATTTATTTTAACAAAATTATCTATTGTTTCTCGAACAAGACCTTCTATTGAATTTTCAATAGGAAGAACTGCAATTGAATTTTTATCCTGTTCAAGTTCTTTGAGTGCAAATTTAATACTTTTTTGCGGAATTTTATTTGTTATATCGGGTTTACAAATATTCAAAAATTTAATGACGGCATTATGAGAGTTTGAACCGTCAGGCCCTAAATAATATAAATTTTGTACATGGAACATTTGATAAACCTTTATTTCTTATATAAAATAATTTTACATAAAATATAAAAAAAGGGTAAAAAATGAATACCGTAAAATTCGGAACAGACGGTTGGAGAGCTGTGCTTGATAAAGATTTTAATTATGAAAACGTAAATAAAGTTATAAATGCCGTTTCTCTCTATATTTATAAAGAATCGGGATATGATAAAGCAATTATTATAGGTTATGATCCGAGAAATAAAGCGGATGAATTTGCTTTTTATACTGCGGAAAAACTTGGTGAAGCAGGGTTTGATGTTGAAATAAGTAAAAATATTGTCGCAACTCCTGTTCTGGCATATAATGCCTTAAATAAAAATGCTTATGCACTTATGTTTACAGCTTCACATAATCCGCCCGAATATTTGGGCATTAAGTTTATTCCGCCCTATGGCGGCCCTGCCGAGGATTATATGGTAAAAGAAATCACGGATAATCTTGAAAATACTTTTAAACCCGAACGAAAACCAATTCAGATTAAAGAAGTAAGTTTTGAAGCAGCTTATATTAATCATTTAAAAACCGTCATCGATTTTGAAAAAATAAGTAAGTCAAATATTTCAATCAATTATGACGGGCATCACGGAGCGGCAGGAAAACTTTTCCTCAGAATACTGGACGAAAATAACATAAAATATAATGCCCAAAATATAGAACGTGATATAAATTTCGGCGGGTTCATGCCTGATCCAAAAGAACAATATCTGCCCTCATTAAAAAAATTATGTAAAACCAACTCACTGATAGGTTTAAGCAACGACGGCGACGGCGACAGATTTGGAGTATTTGATGAAAACGGAACTTTTATAAGTCCCAATGATATTATTGCAATGCTTTTAAAACATCTTGTAAAAAATCGTAATTTTAAGGGAAAACTCGCTAAAACGGTCGGTGCAAGCACTATGCTTGATTTATATGCAAAAAAATACGGAATTGAAACTGTTGAAACTCCTGTCGGGTTTAAGTGGCTCGGAAGTGCAATGAGAAAAGACGATATAATTATTGCAGGCGAAGAATCCGGCGGTTTAAGTATAAAAGGTCATATACCCGAAAAAGACGGTATTCTTGCTGATTTATTAATTATGGAAATGCTTGCTTATTCAAATAAAAAATTGTGTGATATGCATAACAGTTTTTTATTTGAATTAAACAGAAAATTTATAAATAAAAGAACAGATTTAAAACTTGCTTCAAAAGACGAACAGGATAAAATAATCGAAAAAGCAAAAGAATTAAAAGAAATTTCAGGCTGTAAAATCGCAAGAACAAATAATATTGACGGTTTAAAACTATACCTTGAAGATAACAGTTCAATTTTAATCAGGAAAAGCGGAACAGAACCCCTGTTAAGAATTTATTTTGAAGCTGACAATGAAGAAAAAATCATTAATATAGAAAAAAAGATAATAGATTTTATAAAAATCTGATAGAATGTAAAAGATGAGTGAAGAAAATATACAAAAAAAATATGTCTTGTGTCTTGTTGATGTTAAGAACCTTGGAACAAGAACATTCTCTTATATAATTCCCGAAACAATGAAAGAAAAAATAAGAGTAGGTCAGGCGGTGCTTGTTCCCTTCGGAAGAAGAAAACAGAACATAATTGCTTTTGTTACGGGATTTTCCGACTATTTGGAAGAAGGTATTCAGGCAAAAACAATAGAAAAAATTATTGATCGCCGGAGTGTTTTTTCGCTTGATTATTTAAAACTTTTAGATTGGATTGCAAATTATTACTGCTGTGACATTAATTTCGTTATTCAAGCAGCAATTCCAATGAAATTTTTAAAAGAAAATTCAGGTAAAACTCAAAAAGAAAGAAAAGAAAAATATATTGTATTTAAAACAAAAGAAGGAGCTGTTCAAAGACAGTTAAAAATATTAGAAAGACTTGAAGAATACGGTGAAACTCAATTAATAGAATTTGAAAAAGAAGTTAAAACAACAAGAACGACCGTTTTGAATTTAAAAGAAAAAGGATTTATAGATATAATTGAAAAACCGATATACAGAAATCCTTTATCCGTTTTTCAAAATATTAACCGTGATGAATTTCCTCCGCTTTCAGAGGAACAACAAAAGGCTTATGATATAATATCAAAAAAAATTGATGAAAAACAAACAGTCCCCGTTCTTTTAAACGGAGTAACAGGTTCAGGAAAAACGGAGGTTTATTTTCGTGCAATAAAAAAAGTATTGGACGAGGGAAAAAATGTATTATTTTTAGCTCCTGAAATAGCCCTTGCATCGCAATTAACCATGCGTCTTATAAGAAGATTTAATCCCGATGAAATTGCAATCTGGCACAGCAGTATTTCGGAAGGTGAAAAGTTTGATGTATGGAATAAATTGCGTGATAATAAAATCCGTATAATAATAGGAGCTCGTTCAGCTGTTTTTGCACCGCTGAATAATATAGGGCTTGTTATTATTGATGAGGAACACGAAAATACATATAAACAAACTTCTCCTTCTCCCAGATATGATGCAAGACTTGTTGCCGAAAAAATCTGTGAATTTAATAATGCATTTTTGTTGAAAGGCAGTGCAACTCCCGATGTAGGTTCTTATTTTAAAGCATTAAATACGGGTAATTTAATAGTATTAAAAAACAGATATAACAATGCAGATATGGCAAAAGTAACCGTTGTTGATATGAGAGAAGAATTTTATCGTGAAGCCCGCAGTCTTTTTTCAAATACCTTGATAAATGCCGTAAATGAAACTATAGATAACGGAAAACAGGTAATTTTACTTATGAACAGACGTGGTTTTTATACTTTTGTTCAATGCCAAACCTGCGGAGAAGTAATTAAATGTCCAAATTGCGATATACCTATGGTTTATCATTCTTCCGATAAAACGTTAAAATGCCACTGGTGTAATGAAGTTAAAAAAGTTCCCGAATTATGCCCTTCCTGTAATTCTCCAGAAATAACAATGTCGGGAGCAGGTACGCAAAGAATTGAAGCCGTAACACAAAAACTTTTTCCTAAAGCAAGAATTGAAAGAATAGATTCCGATGTTTTAACAAAAAAAACAAAATATATTGAAATTCTAAATAAATTTCAAAACGGTGAAATTGATATATTAATCGGTACTCAAATGATTGCAAAAGGCTTGGATAATAAAAATGTTACGCTTGTTGGAGTAATAGATGCTGATATAAGTTTTAACATGCCTGATTATCGTTCAAGCGAAAGAGGATTTCAGCTTTTAATGCAGGTAGCGGGCAGAGCGGGCAGAGGTGTCGATGAAGGCAGAGTTATATTCCAAACATATAATCCTGACCTTTATGCAATAAAAAATGCGAAATCACAAAATTATTTGTCGTTTTATAAAAATGAAATAATGCGTCGGGAACTGTTTGAATATCCCCCGTTTTGTCAGGTTATAAAAATAGTAATATCTTCAACCGATGAAATGCGTGCAGCGGTATGTGCAAATGAAGTGGCAGAAAGATTAAAAGAACAGTTTCAAAAACTTAAATTAACCGAATATATTGAAATAAACGGTTCAATGAAATGTATAATGTATAAAATAAATTCCGAATATCGTTTTCAAATCATAATAAAAAATAAAATGAATAAACGAGGTCAATATTTGATTTCAACCTTTATAAAAAACACCTCTGCAGCTGATGATATTAAACTTATTATAGATATCGACCCCGTTGATATTATATAAAATAAAGTGCATATTTTATTCATTATAAAAATCAAAATTTTCAGGAAGTTCGTCCTCTATTAATTTAACAAAATCAGAACATTTATATCCAAAGGCATTTGCCAGTTTCCAAAATGTAGTAATTTTTGTATCAGACATACCTTTTTCTAATTTTGATAATAAACCGTTGCCTATATCATAATCATAAGAAAATAAGTTAATACCTTTTCCTTTTTTATAACGTTCCTTTTGAACAATTTTCCCTACACAGGAAAGTAAAATCGCTTTGTTTTGATTACTCTTTTTCAAATTATCTTGCATATATTTATATTTTATGATATATAGAATATAAGGTATTGATTATAATCTATAGATTATAATCAATTGCGTGAGGAATTTACATGAAAAATATATTAAATTTTGTAAGAAAAAGCAAAATTCAAGACGAAACAGGTGAACCGCCTTGGTCTTATTACTTTCTTTTAAATTTAGATGAAAGCGAATATCCAAAGTATTTAGCAAAGATTTTTAAATATAGAACGGGAGAAAAACTACCGTTGAAGTATGATTTTAAAAATAAATCGTGGGTTATAGATAAAAAAAGATGTAAAACATTTAATCAGAAAATTCAATGGATTAAATTATATGGTATAACAGACTTAATGCGAGATTGCACAGATAAAGTAAAAGTACGTGATTATGTAGCAGAAAAAATCGGGTCAGAATATTTAAAACCTGTTTTGCAGGTGATACCGTCATTAAACTGTGATTGCCATGTCATTGCGAGGAACAAT
>CAJONH010000143.1 GCA_905235825.1 Candidatus Gastranaerophilales bacterium | reverse complement strand
TCACCTAATGTGCTATTGTTCCTCGCAATGACATGGCAATCGCAATTTAATGACGGTATCACCTGCAAAACAGGTTTTAAATATTCACTTCCTATTTTTTCCGCTGCATAATCACGTACTAAAACTTTATCAGTACATCTTCGCATCAAATAAGTTACACCATATAACTTAATCCACTGTATCTTCTGATTAAATGTTTTACATCTTTTCTTATCTATAATCCACGATTTATTTTTAAAATCATACTTCAACGGCAGTTTCTCTCCCGTATTAAGATAAAACAGCTTTGCTAAATACTTTGGGTATTCTTTTTCATATAAATTTTTTAGAAAATAGTAATCATAAGGGGGATTACCTATGTCATTTTTTTTGAATAAATTAATAATATTTCTCATATATTTTACTCGTTTTTGTTGACAATTCGCCACACATGTAAAAATGTAACATCTATGATAAAAGAATGCAAGATTATAGTGAAAAAGTTCTGTTAATTAAAAATAAAATTGGGAAAATTTTTCGTGAGTTACGCAAAAAAGAGGGCTGTATATCTTTAAATAAGCTCGCTTTGGAATACGATATTGATAAGGGAAGTTTAAGCAAAGTTGAGCGAGGAATTTATGATTGCAGGATATCTACCGCACTAAAAATATGTGAAGCTAACGGAATAAAATTTTCAGATTTCGCAAAACTATTAGAAAATGAACTCGGTGAAAAATTCAAATTTATAGATGATTAATACTAAATTTTAAATAGTTATGAACTATTAATTTTATTTTTCGTTTAATTTATAGCAATATGATATAATTATAAATATTCACCGAGAAGGGGCTTAAATGAGCTTAATTAAAGTAGAACATGCAATAAAGACATACAAGACAGGGGATGAAAGTTTTAATGCTCTTGATGATGTTTCATTGAGTATTGAGGAAGGTGAATTTGTTGCAATAATGGGAACTTCGGGAAGCGGTAAATCTACCTGTATGAATATGCTTGGAACTCTTGATAAACCAAATTCTGGCAGTTATTTTCTTGATGGAGCAGACGTTTTTTCAATGTCAAGAGATGAACTTTCAGATATAAGGAACGTAAAACTGGGTTTTGTTTTTCAGGGATTTAATCTTATACCGAGAACAAGTGCTTTGGATAATGTTGAACTGCCTATGATATATAAGGGTATTCCCGAAGACGAACGCCATAAAAGGGCAAGAGCAGCTTTAAAAGTAGTAGGTTTGGAAAACCGAGAAGATCACATGCCTAATCAAATGTCAGGCGGTCAGCAGCAAAGAGTTGCCATTGCAAGAGCTATTGTTAATGATGCTCCTTTAATACTTGCCGATGAACCTACAGGAAATCTTGATACCAAAACCAGTATTGAGGTAATGGAATTTTTTGTTAATTTAAATAATGAAACCGGAAAAACTATTGTGCTTGTTACCCACGAACCTGATATAGCGGAATATTGCAAACGCATAATTCGTTTTAAAGACGGTAAAATAGTTTCAGATCAATTAAAAGAGGATTGGCAAAAAACGAGGACGAGGCAGACATGATAGATTATAAATCAACATTAAAAATGGCGGTTAATTCCCTTAAAGTCAATAAAATGCGTTCTGCCCTAACCAGTCTGGGGATAATAATAGGTGTAAGTGCCGTTATTATTATGCTTGCAATAGGCACGGGAGCAAGTCAAAAAGTTCAGGCAAATATGGAATCTATGGGGTCTAATATGCTTACAATAAGAAGTTCTTCTGCAAAATCAGGCGGAGTAAGCATGGGTATAGGTTCAAAACCTTCTTTAACATTAAAAGATACGGCGGCGATAAGAAAATCAGTAGAAAATGTTGATGCTGTTGCTCCCGTTTCAAGCGAAGGCAAACAGCTAATGTATGGCAATCAAAACTGGCAGTCAACGGTTTACGGAACAACCCCCGAATATTTATACATAAAAAATTACGAAGTTGAAGAAGGACGCTGTTTTAAAAACGATGATATTAAAAACGGTGCAAAAGTGGCTGTTATAGGTTCAACAGTGGCATCAGAGCTTTTTGGTGATGTATCTCCCGTTAATAAAGTTTTGAGAGTCGGAAATGTTCCGTTTAAAGTGCTGGGGGTACTTAAAACAAAAGGTTCTTCAGGCCCTTTTGATGAAGATGATTTGATTTTTATTCCAATTACTACAGCACAAAAGAAATTATTCGGAGTAACCTTCCCGGGTACGGTCAAAATGATTGTGGTAAAAGGAACTGATGCAGATACTCTTAGTGATGTTCAAAAAGAAGTTGAAGAACTTCTTATACAGCGTCATAACATCGGTAAAAATCAGGCTGCCGATTTTGAAATCAGAAACACTGCAGAATTTCAGGAAAAAATGAAATCTACCGTTCAAACTTTTGCAATTTTATTGGCATCCATAGCTTCTGTTTCTCTGCTAGTAGGAGGTATCGGCATTATGAATATTATGCTTGTATCTGTTACAGAAAGAACAAAAGAAATAGGAATAAGAATGGCTATAGGGGCAAGAGCTTCTGATATCCGCCGACAATTTTTAATTGAATCTTTTATGCTTTCAATGATTGGCGGTTTAATCGGTGTTTTGGCGGGAATACTGGGAGCTAAAGCGGTTGAATTCTTTTCTGACGGTATGAGTGTTTCAATTTCATTGTTTTCTATAGTGCTTTCACTCGGTTTTTCGGGGCTTGTAGGTATTGCCTTCGGGTATTATCCTGCATATAAGGCTTCTTTACTAAATCCTATTGATGCTTTAAGATATGAATAATATACGTTTATATGTTAATGTTAAAATTAAATTATGTTAATTCAAGGAAATATTGGCAGTGATAAAACGGAAGTATTGGTAAAATATTATTCCGATTTGATTAAAAGCGGAATATCCGATAATCAAATACTGGTTATTGTCTTAAATTCGTACAGGAAAGCTGATTTTATAAAAAGAATAAACGGTATTATTCAAGACACTAATATAAGCAATATTTATACTTTTTCAGGACTTTGTTATAACTCTTTTTCCGATAATTGGGAGTTTATTTCAAAATTTACTCAAAATAAAAAACAAAATGATAAACCGAATTTATGCGGACTTGAAGTTTCACAATATATATTCAAAGAAAGTATTAAAACTGCTGATTTTTCAGACTACATTTCAAAAGTAAATCTTTTACATCAGTTATTCAGACGCTATTCTTTAACGGTTCAAAACTGTTTATCAAACGAAGATATACTAAAACGCTCAAAATTGCTGGGAGAAAGTTTTGCAAGAGATGCTCAAAGAGCAATTGATGATTATAAAATTAAAACCTTCAAGTATAACAGTTTTGACTATCTTCGCCAGCTTGCGGTCTTGCCCTTAATTTATAATAATACAGATTATTTTAAAACTGTTAAATATTTAGTTGTTGATGATGCCGATGAATTTTCTTATGCATTCTGGCAGTTTACCGATGAACTTATTCCTTCTTTAAACGATTATCTTATAGCTTATGATGAAAAAGGCTCAACACGGTGCGGATATCTTTGTGCTTATAAATCGGGAATAAACGATTTTATAAAAAAATATTCACCTGAAATTATACGAGCAGAAAGTAAAGCCGTCTTGAAAAATTCGGCGGATGAATTTTTTCAGGCAGTTAAAACGGGGAATAAAATTAAAATTTCCGAATTTGAATACTTATCTGCCGTAAAAAGACTTGATATGCTTCAAGAGGTTAATGAAAAAATAAAAAATCTTCTTAAAAACGGAGTCAAAGAAGAAGAAATTGCGGTTATTACACCTGTTCAGGATGAAGTTTTATATGAATGCCTGTCGTCAGACGGAATAAATTTTCAAATACTTTCGGGCAGTGAAAAATTATCCGATGATATTTCCGTAAAATATATTATTACCTCATTAAAAATTATCAATAATATAAAAATTTCTGAATATGAACTCAAAAATATACTTATTAAACTGTTAAAAATTCCGTTTAACAATTGTTTTGATATTCTAAAAGAATACAAAAAAGAACACACATTAAAAAATTTTGATTTAAATAATGAAAAATATAATTATGCATATACAAAATTTCTTTCGTTTATAAACTCTCAAAGAAAAATAAACAGCAATAT
Organism: Candidatus Gastranaerophilales bacterium; assembly: GCA_905235825.1. Classification (GTDB taxonomy): domain Bacteria; phylum Cyanobacteriota; class Vampirovibrionia; order Gastranaerophilales; family Gastranaerophilaceae; genus Avigastranaerophilus. The sequence goes on along the minus strand of CAJONH010000143.1, from coordinate 4,192 downwards.
AAGTATACAAATTAAAGATATAAGTGAAAATTTGCTTAAAGAATTCGGAACAAATTTTGAACGTGAAAAATTTAATTTTCTTCTGAAGGAAGCTAAAAGTTTTGAACTTGCTTTTTACGGAAAAATTCAAAATATTACACAAGATTTTATAACACAAATTGAAAACAGCATAATAAGTGAAAATCCTTCTGAAACTGTTGAAATTAAATCGGGAAATGTTATTTTATCAACTCCGCAAAAAATTATAGATTTTGCATATAAAACGAAATACCAGTTATGGATTGATATTTCATCTCCCGAATGGGTTAAAAATGATACGGGAACTTTATATAATGCGTGGGTGCTGTCTAAAGACTGGAATAAAAAAACTTTTACACTTGAAGATGATATTGCCCTCACAAACGACAAAACTGCAAGAATAATAAGAAAATTAATGCTTTGTGCAGAAAAAAGCATAATGTTTTTTTCAAGTTTGTATGATAATTCGGGAAATGAAAATTTCGGCGGAATAGCCGATTTTATTGAAACGGAACAAAAAAAACATATTGAATTTAAAATAATTCCGAGAATTGACCAAAAACCCGTATTGGATTATAAACAGGGAAAATTAGGGATAATGGCGGTACCGGGAGCCGGTAAAACAACAATTCTTCTGGCTCTTATAGTTCAAATGCTTAAACAGGGTATAAAAAGCAGCAATATATTTGTTTTAACTTATATGGAATCTGCCGCTAAAAATTTTAAAGAAAAAATAAAATCCGCAATGCCGGATACTTCGGAACTTCCTAATATTTCAACAATTCACGGACTTGCATTAAGAATAATAAAAGAAAATGGCAATTATAATAAAATAGGACTTGATGAAAATTTTGAAATTTGCGATGATAATGCAAAAGAAAATATTATAAGAGGGCTTTTTTATAAACTTAAAATTGATGATTCTCTATACGATAATTATGTTAAATGTATTTCCGATATAAAATTAGCCTGTATTAAAGAAGAATTACATTCCAAATATAAAGAAATTCAAGATTTTTTTAATTTTTTCCATATATACAATCAATATTTAAAACAAAATAATCTTATTGATTATGATGATATGCTCTGTTACGCTGTCGAAATATTGGAAGAAAATCCCGACATAAGATTTTATTATCAAAATTTATGTAAGTATGTAATAGAAGATGAAGCTCAGGATTCAACTGATATACAGCAAAAACTGATAGGTATATTAACTGCAAAACATAACAATCTCGTACGGTGCGGAGATATAAATCAGGCTATAACTTCTACTTTTACAAATTCTAATCCCGAAGGATTTAAAAATTTTATAAACCAAAATAAAAAAATAGAAATGGTATCTTCCCAAAGATGCTCAAAACCTGTTTTTTCTCTTGCTAATGCTTTTATAAAAGAAGCTGTTAAATCAACAAATGCTTTTTATAATATTCAAATGCAGGGAACGGATAAAAATCCTGTTTATGAAGAAAATCCGCAATATATCGGTTTTGAAAGCGAAAATGAAGAAAAAAATTTTATTATAAAAAAAATAAAAGAAATAAAAACGGAAAATCCGAATGCTTCTATAGCCGTTCTTTTAAGATTAAATTCGCAGGTAAACGATTATATTGAATTCTTTCTTTCTAACGATATTAAAACAACGATAAGAACGGATTGTCCCGCACAAAAATCTATATATAAAGTTATATTTTCACTGTTGAAAATTATACAAAATCCATTAAATAACAATAATATTTTTGATTTTGTACTAATCTGCAAACAAAAAGGAATATATAAAATAAAACAAAATGATTTTGATATATTAAAATCATTAAAAACACCGTTTGTAAATCAAAATCCTGATGAAATAAACTCGGAAGCACTTCTGCAATTATTTTTTGATATTGACTATCATTTAAATAATTCTGTTGTCCAAACAGATATTCTTGCTTTAAATATAGGGCTTTATTATGCTAAAAATGCCGTTGATAAATCAAATGCATATATGATTTCTACTTTAATTAAAAGAATTGAGCAAAATTGTAATACATTAGATGAGTTGTTAACAAAACTGGATTATGCTGCACAAAAAAATTCAGGCACCTATCAATTTTTTGATGATAATCAGGACATTGAAAATACCGTGAATATTATGACTATGCATAAATCAAAAGGTGATGAGTTTGATTTTGTATTTATCCCTGAATTAAATGAATATAATTATTCAACGCTTATTGAAAATGTTAAATTAAAATCTGATATGCATTTTCTGCAATCAGTAAAAGTTCAGGCAGAGAAAAAAGAAAGAAAATCGCCTGAAGAATTGAAGCAGGAACAAATAAATGAAACTCTGCGTCTTTTATATGTAGGAATAACAAGAGCTAAACAGACTCTATATTTTACAAATGCAATAAATTACAGACGAAAAAAAAATACAAAACCTGTTGAAATTTTGCAAAATATTTTAAATTTATAGTTTTATTACCGCTAAACTAAAGATACCTTGAAGACCATAATTAATACCACATCTGAACTGCTGCGGTCATATAAAATCTCAAAATTATAAAATACACCGAAACACTGAGTCCTATTACGGAAGTTATAACAATAACATTTTTTAGAAATTTTTCGCTGACTTTTAATGTGTTATTGGCAAAAATCATAAATATAACAGGAGCTATCGGGTAAAAATACCTTCCCTGAACACCTGGTATATAAGGTACAAGCTGTTTAAACGTCAAAAAACCGCTCAGGCAAATGAGAATAAATGACAAATACACAATGACGAAAAAAATCAACCTGTCCGAAAATTTAATTTTTAATTTCTCATCTTCTTTGCTAATGGCAAAAGCAGCAAATATCAATATTAACCAGTATATTTTGATAAACAAAGGCGGTAAAAAAGTATCAAGCCAGCCAAAACGTGCAATAAAAGTTGAAAAATAAATAGGATAGAGCGTATAGAGGGTTGCATGTATTTTCTGAAGATAATAAAGCGGGTGAAGGACGATATGTTCAATCAAATTTGTACAACTGTCTGTGGTTTGCAACTCAGAAATGGTAATAATATCGCCAAAATTAACCATTCCATACCAAATAAACAAATTGAAAGCAATTATACCTGAAAAAATCACCAATAAAAAGTATTTCAATCTTTCAAATCGGGACAAAAATTTCCCCTTCGGAATAATAAAAAATAAAAGTGCAAGCGGAAGATATGCAAGTTTACATAGGGTTATAACAAATAAAAGTATAGAAACAATTCCGATTTGTTTAATTGAAATTTTTTCAACTGCCCCATCATAGGCAAGTTTCAGAAAATACGCACATAAAACAACGCTCAAACCAATTACCCACGGATCTGTATTAACGGAGGATGCAATATAAACAGCCATTGGAAGAATACCCAAAAAGGCAAAAAGCCACTTCTTAATCGGAGTAATACGAATAGCAAGCCACATCAGTCCGGTATAGAGGAATAATTCCGTTATTCTTAGTAAAAAAAGTATTATAAGCGGAGGAAGTTTTAACCATATAAATATTTGCATAAAAATAGCAATAGGAAAATATGAAATCGGCAGATAACTCGTCGGGTTATGAGGAACAAAAATCGTTTTTTCAGGTTCAAGTTTAATCTTTGATGCATATTTTAATATCTCGGGTGAAGTCGCTGCATAATAGTTAAAAGGAAGATAGCCATACATATTTTTAAGTTTTAAAAAACTTTCAGGCATAATCAACCCTGTTCTGCCGTCCAAAACTTGATATTTAAAAACTCCCTTTGTGTATCCGAACATTTTGAACAGATGTTCCGGCTCATCAGGAGATTGAAACGGAGGATTAATTAAAGCAAAAATTAGTCCAAAAAATAGTGTTATAATTAAGAAAACTTTTTCAACACTTTGCATAACAAAAGTATTTTATCATAAATATTTTGAATAATTTAACAGATATAGGTATTTTAAAAGTTTTGTTGAATGGAATAGTACATGCAATAAATCTGTTGACATTTTGCAAAATTTATCTAAAAAAAACGGGAACTTATGCTCCCGTAAAAAACTACGTAAATTCTTTTTTTATAGCGGGCTTCTTTTTGTAGCGGGCAGATTGGTTAGTTTTCAGGTAAATTGTTGTACTTGCAATGCTCGTAAATCTTGCATTTGATTAGGCTTCGATTAGATTTTAGGCTGTA
>CAJONH010000142.1 GCA_905235825.1 Candidatus Gastranaerophilales bacterium | reverse complement strand
TTCTTGAAAGCGGAGAAACTGATGGCGATAGAATAGTATATCGTGCAACAGAACTTAATAGAGGTATAAGCATACTCTAATTTTTTTAATTTCGCACTTTGATTATAGTTTAAATTTTTAATATAATACTGTAGCTATTAATCGATTTTTATAGGTGTGCTTAAAGGGATAATTCCGTAATAATTTAGTAGTAGATGATAACTATAAAAATGAATTGGTTTTATTTATTAGTGTAAATCCAACTATAAAAAAAGAAATAGATGAACTTGTATCAAAATTGGAAGAAGAATATAAAAGTTTAGACTTAATTATACAAGTCTATTATCTTTCGGATATAGAAAATCAAATAAAATTAGTGCAAGGCGGACGTTTAAGCGTTCCAAATGGGAAGATTAATATTTTTAAAGAACATGGAAAAATAGAATTTACCAATCCTAATAATGGTCGTCAAGGAATATTAGTAAATATTTCGGCAAATTCACTGCGTAATTTGTATGTACAATATAAAGAACAAGGACTGTTTGAGCAGAATTATAGATATTTTACAAAAGTAAAAAAAATTGATGATGGGATTAATACAAGTTTAAAAGATAAGAGAGCTGATTTTTGGTTTTTAAACAACGGAATAATAATTGCATGTAAAGATTTTCATTTAGATGGCGATAATATAAAATTAACTGATTTTTCTATAATAAATGGCTGCCAAACAACATCTCTTATTGGAACATATAAAGGAAGTAATGAGGGTGTAGATTTTGCTATTCCCTGTAAAATAGTTGAAATATCGATTGATAATCAAGAAGAAACAAATTCTGATTATAAATTCTTAACTGATATTGCACAATCTTCAAATTCTCAAAAGCCGATAAATGAAAGAGATTTGCGTGCAAATGACTATAAACAGAGAGAATTAAAGATTGCATTGCAAAAAAGAGGTATTTCTCTTGATATAAAAAGAGGTTCGGTAAAAAAAGGAAAAAAGAATATAAAAAATGATTTATTTGGGCAATTAATACTTTCTTTTCAATATCAACAGCCTGGATATGCAAAAAGTAACAAAAATAAGATATTTTCTGTAGATAATACATTTGAAAAAATTTTTTATAGAAAATTTGATACTTCAACAATAGATATGATGGAAAATTTAATTGAATTGTACCAAAAATACAAAGAATATAGGGAGAGTTTTTATGGTGATGAAACAACAATTAAAAATTCTTTGCAAGAAAGTGTAACAAAAAATGGAATATTTACAGTTATTGCTTTAATTGGTTTTATAATCAAAGAAAAAAGAAAATTAATTAATCTTTCAAACGTAAATAAAGCTGAATTTTTTAAGGAAGAAATTGGGCGATTTGATTTAACTGGAAAATTTTTTTCAAGCTACTGGTATGAAAATCCTGAAAATTCGGTAGAATTATTATATGCGTTATTTAATTATATTACTCATGAAATACCGAGAGAATATAAAGAATCTGACCATATAAGTATTCCAAATTTTCTAAAATTAGATAGTTGTTATAAAGAAAATATTTTACCTTCTTTTATTACAAGAGTGTACAATGATATTACAGAAAAAGACAAACTAACTAATTATTCAAAAATATTTGAATAATTAGTTAAGAATTTTATAATGTATTAGCACAATCAATAAATATTGGTTATTAAAGGTTTTATAACTCTCAAAAAATCTCCGCAATTTTTGAGAAGATACATCTTGAATATGCGGTGATAATTTGTTATAATATACGCATAATATGCGGAGATAAATTATATAAATCTTCGCACATGTTATCACTGCAAAGCAAGGTTTTTATTATGACGCAATACATTTGGCAAAATAAAGATTTTCCTGATTTTACTTATGATGATAAGCAGATTTTATCGTTATTGGCAGATGTAAAGCTCAAACAGGGTATTTTACTCGGAAGAATGGCGGATATAGGTTTTGAGGACAGTCAAAAAACATTGCTGAATGTATTAACTGAGGACGTTATAAAATCCAATGAAATAGAAGGTTTAAAACTCAATTTAGAACAGGTACACTCTTCCGTTGCTAAAAGATTAGGTTTAAATATCGGTGAAGATATTTATGTTGAGCGTGATGTTGAAGGCATTGTTGAAATGATGCTTGATGCCATTCAAAACTATAATGAAAAATTGACGGAAGATAGGCTGTTTGCTTGGCAAGCCTCTATGTTTCCAACAGGAAGAAGCGGTTTATACAAAATAAAAGTCGGGCAATATCGAGATGATAAAAATGGTCCGATGCAGGTTGTTTCAGGTGCAATCGGGCATGAAAAAGTACATTACGAAGCTCCCCCAG
>CAJONH010000141.1 GCA_905235825.1 Candidatus Gastranaerophilales bacterium | reverse complement strand
TCGTGCCCTCGAAATGTTGTTGGGCAACTCCGTTCTACGGAAATTCCGCTCCCGATTTTTTCCGCAACATAATCACGTACCGCTACTTTATCCGTACATTTTCTTTTTAAATCTGTTACATCATAAAGTTTTATCCATTGAATTTTTTGATTAAATGTTTTGCATTTTTTCTTATCAATAATCCACGATTTATTTTTAAAATCATACTTCAACGGCAGTTTCTCTCCCGTATTTATGTAAAACAGTTTAGCTAAATACAAAGGGTATTCTTTTTCATCTAAATTCTTTAGAAAATAGTAATCATAAGGCCGATTGGCTATTTTCTCTTTTTTAAAAAGATTTATTATATTATTAATCATTTCACTATATCTCGTAGCACCGGTTAATACCACAAATAAGCACAAACAGGCAGTTTGTGGTATAATTCTTATCAAATATTACTTATAATTCTATTATACATTATTTGTGGAATTTGTCCATAAATAATGGACTAGATTTACAAAAATTCATATTAATTATATAGGCAAATGGAAACGATAGGACAACGATTTAAGTTAATAAGAATTCAGGAAAAACTTTCCCAAGAAGAATTTGGGGAAAAAATAGGCTTATCAAAATCGGCAATATCAGCTGTTGAAAATGATAAGAGTTTTATATCAGTTGAAATACAACAAACTTTGCTTGTTAGTTATAATATTAATCTAAACTGGCTGATCAGCGGATACGGAAGCATGTATAACAACGGCTGTGAATTCGATAAAATACAGGGTGAAATAGGTCAGCTTGTAATACAATATTTGAAAGAAAAAAAATTATTAAATAAATCTTTGTAGTAATATATTTATATGAACCAAAAATTAAAAACTCCGGAGCTTTTACTTCCTGCTGGCAGTATAGAAAAACTTGATTACGCTATTCATTACGGTGCTGATGCCGTCTATTTGGGTATGGTGGATTTTAGTCTGAGAGCTATGAGAAAAGGAGAGCTTATTACTCTTGATAATCTTAAAGACAGTATTCATTTAGCTCATTCGTATAATAAAAAAGTTTATTTAACATTAAATATTTTTGCCTATGATAATGATATAAAGCAATTAATTGATGCTTCGGTAAAAATTAATGATGCAAAGCCTGATGCTGTTTTATTCTCTGATTTTGGTGTTTATAATATTATCAAAAAATATATGCCTGATATTCCTTTGCATGTAAGCACTCAAACAAATATTTTAAATTCGGAAGCAGTAAAATTTTGGCGTGATTTAGGTGCTGAACGAGTTGTTTTATCAAGAGATTTATCGCTGGAACAAATAGCTCAAATCAAATCTGATGTACCTGATATTGAATATGAAATATTTGTTCACGGTGCCCAGTGCGTATCTTTTTCAGGGCGTTGTCTTATTAGTGATTATATGACAAAGGGCGAGAGAAAAGCTAACCACGGAAATTGCTCTCAATCTTGCAGATGGAGTTATAAACTTGTTGAAGAAACAAGAGATGGTGAATATTTTGATATAGAAGAAAACAATCAAGGTACACATATTTTAAGTCCTAAAGATTTGGCTCTTATTAATTATCTTCCTCAACTTATTGATATCGGTATAGATTCTTTTAAAATAGAAGGCAGAACAAAAAGTCTTTACTATGTTTCTGCAATAGCAAAAGCATACCGCAAAGCTATTGATGACTATATTTCTACAGGAAAAATTGATGAAGAAGCTAATTATAACGAAATAAAAAAAATAGGCAACAGAGGCTATACTACCGGTTTTTATCTGCATAAACCCGATAGTGAAGGCTACAGCTATGATATTTCAAAAGGTCTTGCCGGTGCAGATTGTCTTTGCGTTTTTCTTGATAAAATCGAAAATAAATATAAAATTCTTACTAAAAATAAGTTTTTACTTAATGATGAAATTGAAGTTATTACCCCAAAAGAGTGTTTTAAAGCAAATGTTATAAAAATATTTGACTATAAAACAAATGAAGAAAAGGAACTTTCTAATACAAATGATATTTCACTCATTGAATTATCACGTGAGCCTGAAGACTATAAATATGCACTTGCCCGCACAATTGGAGTTAAAAATTTAAGATGATTTTAAAGCCTGATTATAATTTAATTTCTCTGTTTGACATTCCTTTTGATGAACTTAAAAAGCAAGGTGTAAAAGCTCTGTTATTTGACCTTGATTCAACGGTCATGCCTTCCAAATCAGGAAAATTTCCTGAGAATGTAATTCTTTTACTTAAAAAACTTCAAAATGATTTTAGAATAGCAATAATAAGCAACAATAAAAGAAATGAATATATCAATAAAGTTCGTTCCCAGTCGTTTTTTCCGGTTATTGGAAATGCTGATAAACCAAATCCCAAAGTAATACAACAATTTTTAAAATCAATAAATACTGCACCTCAAAATGCCGTAATGATAGGCGACAGACCTTTAACTGATATCTTAGCAGGTAAATTGTCCGGCACAAAAACAATTCTTGTTGACTCAATAACAAAAGATACTGAAAATATTCCAACCAGATTTATACGTAAACTCGAAAGACTTGTTATCAGAAAATAATAATACTGTTTTAAACAAAAAAAAGGCCGCTATGCGACCACAGTCTTGTTATGGAGAAAAGGAGTGAAGGAAAATAAGCAATTAATAAATATGAGTAAATTTATTAACTACACTTATATAATTCCCCATTTTGTAATACATCTAACATATATATTATGTATATGTTAATAAGTGTTTACAATTTATTCAATTTGACAAGAATATCTTTTCTGCATACTATTACAGTATGAAAGATGTATGTATTTTATGCGATTTTGATGGAACTATTACTGAAAAAGACGGGCTGTACGGGTTTTTTTCAGCCTATGCTTCAATCGATTGGTTGAAAATAGAAAAATTATGGGAAGAAGGAGAAATTGACTCGAAAGAGTGTTTAATGCGTGAGTTTGCCTTTATTCCCAATTTAGATGAACAATTAGTACAAAATTATATTAATACAATTAAAACGGATAAGTATTTCAAAGAATTTTATGAAATAATACGTTCTAAAAAAATTGATTTATATATAGTAAGCGACGGAGTCGATTATTTTATTGAAAGAATATTAAAAAATAATAAAATTACAGGAATTACAATTATTTCCAATCATTTTGATTTTATAAACGGCAAGTTTTTATTAACGTTTCCTAATGATAATTTGAATTGTAAGAAAAATTCAGGTACTTGCAAATGTTCGGTATTACGGGAAATGAGAAAAAAATATAATCGAATTATATATATCGGCGACGGTGTTTCCGACTATTGCGTATGCGATAAAGCCGATAAACTGTATGCAAAAGGAAGTTTATCTAAATTTTGCGAACAAAATAATATTGAACATATAAAATTTTCAAATTTTAAAGATGTATTAGAAAGTTGTACAGCTAAATGCATTTAATAAATTCTTTTTTTGCGGATAACTTTTTATTTCTTATATAATTCTCCACATTTGTTTTAAAGCCTTTTATATATATCTTATAGTATGTTGAAAGAAACTCAAATTCGTTATCACTCATATTTTCAAGAACTTTGTTTTCTACTTGAATTATGGGGATTATATTCTCCTCCATAAATTTTTTGCCTTTTTCTGTAAGAAAAATTTGTATATTTGGATATTTTGCGGCTTTAAGTGTTATATATCCGTCTTTTTCAAATTTTTTTACGGTGGAATTTACTGTCTTTTTGCTAATATAGCTGCTATTTGCTATATCTTTCTGACTGCATCCTTCACCGAGTTCTTTTATCGAGAACATTACGGTAAACTCACTATCTGAAACATTATTTGCCTTTAATAAAGACTGATAAATGTTATCAAGCTCACTTAACATTGCATTCAGCTGTTTTAATTTATTTCCAATTTCAATAGACATAATCACCTGCTTGTAGAATAATATCATAAATCTGCTTTCAAACGAAATTTTTTCATATAACTTTAAATAATTTTTACAAATGAAGTGACATTTATTCTATTGTATTTATCAAAAAAAAATAATAAAATCAGATTATGAAAGAAGTAATCGCATATATACATACTCATTGGGATAGAGAATGGTACAGAGAATTTCAAGAATTTCGTTTAAGACTTATTGAAGTTTTTGATGAGGTGCTTGATGCTCTATCTGACGGCAGTTTACCCTGTTTCTTTTTTGACGGTCAGGTTAGTGCTGTTGAAGATTATTTGGAAATTAGATGTGATAAAAAAGCGTTGGTAAAACAACTTATTAAAGAAAAAAAATTATACATAGGACCTTTTTATTGTTCCTCAGACAGTTTTCTTGTTTCGGGCGAAAGTCTTTTACGTAATTTACAGCTTGGAATTGAAAGTTCAAAAAAATTCGGTGAAAACGAATTTATTGCCTATATTGCAGATTCTTTCGGACACAGTAAAGATTTGCCTGCTTTATTAAAATATTTTGATTTATCTGATGTAATTTTATGGAGAGGTTTAGGTAATTTGAGTGCTGATTTAAGCTGGAACGGTATAAATGTTACAAACTTAATTCAAGGATATTTTCAGGATTTTTTACATTCCCCGCTTCCCATAGAAAAAAAAGCGGAAAATTTAAAAAGATACCTTGATAAAATAAGCGAATACAGTTCAAATACAATTCTTCTTCCTATAGGTGCCGATCATCTTGCCGCTGTTAAGAATATTATAAATATAATTGACGAACTAAATAAAATTTATACCGATTATAAAATAATTATAGGCTCTCCTTTCGACTATATTAAAAAAATTACAAACAGAGAAAAAACAGAAGGTGAATTTCTTGATAACGAAAAAACATTTTTATTAAAAGGAGTATATTCTTCAAGACCAAAAATAAAAAAAGAAAATGCCCTGTGTCAATGGCTTTTAACAAGAATAGCAGAACCGTTGAATTCTTTATCATCTAAGTTTTATTCCGTTAAAAATAAACAAAGCGAAATAAATTATGCATATAAAGAGCTTATTAAAAATCAAGCACACGATTCTATTTACGGCTGCAGTCTTGATGAAGTCGAAAATGATGTTCTTGCCCGTTATAATACGGTAAAAACAATTGCAAACGGTGTTATAAAAAGAACAGTAAGAGATTTAAGCAATGATAACGGAAAATTAACTGTTATAAACCTTTCTAATTATGAATACAGCGGAAAAATTCTTATTGAAACTGAAAAAGATTTAAAATCATCCTTTAATCCGGTTAAAATTGCATCTAAAAAAGGGTTTACCGATAAAAAACTCTATAATATTAATGATATTCCTATTACAGAGGATATTACCGATATAAATACTTATATGCTGGATGTTAAAAATTTACCGCCATTTTCTATTACTAAAATTACAAAAGATAAAATTTGTTCAGAAAACTATATCAAAACTGATAAAAATTCTATTGAAAATAAATTTATAAAAATTAAAATTCAAGATAATCAAATCATTGTTACCGATAAAAAACTCAATGAAAAATACGGGAATTTTATTGTATTTCAAGATAGTGCCGATATCGGCGACAGTTATAATTTCGGTGCTTTGAAAAAGGATATTCCGATTAATGCCGATATAAAATCATTTAATATAACCTCTGATAATATAAAAGCTGTATTAAATATTATTTATGAAATTAAAATTCCGTTAATTTCAAATACGGACGGACGCTCTCACGATACCGATAATTGTTTGATTAATACGGAATTTATTTTGTATAATCAGAGTGAATTTGCCGAAATACGCTCTGATTGGGTAAATAACTCTAAAAATCATATATTACGTATTGGATTTAATTTAAAAGACAAAATAACGTCAACAATAAGTGAAGATTTGTTTTCAACCGTTAAACGCAATTTTGATCCTGATTATGATATATATAAACATATTCCTGCCAAACGTGGTATTGAACTCAAAACAAATACTGCTCCATTTCAAAGATTTGTAAATACCGGAAATTTGACTTTAATTACTTTGGGTATTAATGAATATGAAGTCAATAAAAATACTCTATATTTAACACTGCTTCGTGCTACCGGTATAATTTCAAATCCTTCTAATCCCTGCAGGGGAACTCCGGCAGGGCCGCCGTTAGAAACACCAAATCTTCAATCAACAGGTAAAAATACTTGTCATTTAGCTTTTGCTTTTACAAAGAATGAAAGCGAAATGTATAAATTTACCGAGGAATTTTATAATCCCTGCATTTGTTTATTTACAAATAAACAGGATACAATTTTATTAAAATCCAAAAACAGAGTTTTTTCCGTAACTGCAGATAAAAATAAATTAATAGCCAAAACTTGGAATAATATAACAAAACAAATCCAAACAGAGTATTTTACTGTTTTTGATTGATTTTTATTCTGTTTATTAAATCTTCAATATTTTTTCGTTCATCTTTAGGCAAATCAAATTTTAAATAATCCTCAAAATATTCAACCGCACTCTCGTTATCATTTCTTGCCATAAAAAGTATACCGAGCTTTTTATACGAAGGTTCAAAATTTTCGTTGCAGGATATCGCTTTTAAATGATTTGATATAGCTTTATCAATATTGTCCGCAGCTTCATAGGTTATTGCTGTTTGATAATACATAACCGCATTTGTCGTAATATGCTCCAATACATTTTCATAATTTTCTACTGCACTTTCATAATCACCGAGTTCAAACTGAATATTGCCTAAATCCCAGTATGCATCAAGATTGTTTTCATCAATATCCAAAATTTCAAATAATTCCGTCATTGCTAAATCATATCGGCAATCCTTTAAATAAAATCTTGAAAGATAATGTTTTAGTGCAATTTCGCCAGGCATGAGAGTAACTCCGTTTTCAAGAAGATTTATACCCTCAGGTATATTATCATTTCTGTAATATACTTCTGCAAGATTAACATAAGTTTGTACGGCTTTAGGATTAAAAGACAACGATTTAATAAAGTATTCGGAAGCCCTTTCGTCATCGGCAATTTTCATATAACATAATCCTATATTATTCAAAATATTCGGATTGTTTTTATCTTTTTCCAACAGCCCGTTAAAAGCCTCAATAGCTTTTTCGTACTCTGCTTTTTTGAATAAATCAAGTGCAGCTTCTAAATCTTTATTTGATGAATTTTCCATATTCTAATATTACAATAAAAAATTTTATCTTCAAACATTTTATATTTTAGACTATAATCTTGTTATGAACACTATGACAGTATCAGATAAAAATAAATTAACGGAATTTGCAAAGAAAATATTCGGTTCGGAAAATGTATTGAGCAGTTATGATGAGCTTTATACATACTCCGCCGATTCTACCAATATTGTCAATTCGGATGAAATGGCAGATGTTGTTGTATTTGCTCAAAATTCAAAACAAGTTAGTGATTTATTGAAGTTTGCGAATGAAAATGAAATTCCCGTTACACCAAGAACAGCCGGTACAAGCGTTTGCGGTGCAGCTTTACCCAAAAAAGGCGGTATTGTTATTAATTTTTCAAAAATGAATAAAATTCTTGAAATAAATAAACAAAATCTTATATGTAAAGTTGAACCGGGAGTTGTAATTGAAGATTTGCAAAATGCTGTTGATAATCTTAATTTGTTTTATCCTCCGGATCCTTCTAATTTAAAAGTTTCAATGATTGGCGGAAGTATTGCTCTTTGCTCGGGCGGCCCGCATACATTCAAATACGGTTCAACAAAAGATTATATAATCGGTCTTGAAGTTGTTCTTGCTGACGGAACCATTATTCATACAGGCAGCGATTGTTCAAAGGATGTTACGGGCTACAATACAACTCAGCTTTTTGTCGGCTCTGAAGGAACTTTGGGTATAATTACTCAGGCAACAATAAGGCTTATTCCTAAACCGGAAGCTAAAAGGGTTCTGCTTGCATATTTTGATACTCTTGAAGATGCCTCAAAAACAGTTAACGATATAATTTCAAATTTGATTACCCCTTCTGTTATTGATATGATTGATAAAAACACGCTCAAAACAATTGAAAACTTTTACCCCTGCGGTATGCTTCCCGATAAAGAAGCTGCTCTTTTAATAGAAATTGACGGTTTTAAATCCAATTTAGATGAACAATACTCCAAAATAACCGATATTTGCAGACTAAATAATTCGTCCTATATTCAAACAGCCGATAACAAAGAAGAAGAAGAAAAAATTTGGATAGCAAGACGCTCATCTTTTGGTGCTACTGCAAAACTCGCTCCTAATGTTTTAACCGAAGATGTTGTTGTTCCCAGAGAAAATATTGTTCCGCTTGTAAAAGGTATTTGGCAGATTTGTGATAAATATAATTTAAAAACCTGCATTATGGGACACATCGGTGATGGCAATATTCATCCTAATATTGCATTAGATTTACGTAATCCATTGGAACGTGATAATTTTGATAAAGCTAAAACAGAGCTTTTTGAATTGGCTTTGTCTTTAAACGGCAGGCTTTCCGGTGAACACGGTATCGGCTGTGAAAAAGCCCCATACATTTCTCAAGCACTTGAACCTAATAATTTAATCCTTATGAAACAAATTAAAAATTTACTCGACCCTAAAGGTATATTAAACCCTGAAAAAATTTTTATTTGATTTCTAAAAGTAAATTTGTAAACTCTATATCGTCATAATCAATAGAGCTTACTTTATACAGGTTTCTTCCCGTTTTTATTGTTATGTTATTTTTTTGATTGACTTTTATCAGCCCATCCGGTACTCTTATTTTTTGATTATCTCCGTTTATCTTTATTTCTGCGATTTTATTTCCGTTGAAAAATAATTCCGGAGCACTTGAATGTGCCGTTTTTACATGTGATTGCCCCATTCGTTGAGCTTCTATTGTATCTATTCCTATTATTGAACCAATTGTAATAAATAATTCTTCTTCATTTTTCATATTTTTAATACTAAAATCTTTTGAATAAAATGCTCCAACACTGTGTAAACAGAATTCTCCGGCATTTGCACTGTTTTCACTGAATGAATCATCCCCGATGTGTATCATATCTGTTTCAACTATGATATCTTTTGGTGTTGTTTTTTCTATACCTATATTTAGTGTGTTTTCATTGTAATTTTTACCGAGTGTAACCGAATATGGTTTATAACCGTTTTTTTCAAGTGCCATGATTGTCGGTGCCGTAATATTTGTTTTCAGTTCAAATGCTCCGTTTTTATCCGTCCTTGTTTTATAGTGCTTTGAGGGAATTTTTATTATTACTCCCTCTATAGGCAGGTTACTTTCATAATCATATATTCTGTTTGTTTCAGCCGTTTCTTTTGCTATTTCTCCCGTAATTGTTTTTGCAAAACACGGTGTTGACAGCATAATTAATAAAATAATTAATATTTTTCTCATATCCTAACCCTTTTTTATAAGCCTATAAAATAACAATAAAAATATTAACGGTAAAAAGGGTATGCATTATGTCTACTCATTTGCTTCGGAATGTTAGCTTATCACTTCTATAATAATTATAATCTTTTATCTAATCTGGTTTCGCACTTGCCGCCGTGTCAACCCCGCCGGCAACGTGCTCACTTTTTAAAGTCGCCACTCTCAAAAATTC
>CAJONH010000140.1 GCA_905235825.1 Candidatus Gastranaerophilales bacterium | reverse complement strand
AGCTGAATAAATCTGTTAAGTTTTCTTCTAATACATTCGTCATGGGTATATTATAGCATAATATTATTGTTCTTTTCGCCATCTTTTTATAATGTCCGAAAATTCAATATCTTTCCATTCTTTTTTCCATTCCGATAAAAATTTAACAGTTTCTGATTTTGGCTGTGGATTTGGTAATTCAAATTTTACAACAGACGGAATAAGTGCAGAGTCTCCGACAATTAATGCTTCTCCAGGCTCTAAAGATGGTAAAATATCACAAATTGAACCTATATTATCAGGAAGTAAATTTTTTATATAATTTTGGTCATTTATATTTGTAAGTCTAAGTGCAATAAAATTATTACATTGTGCCATTATTGTTTCTGATACTTCTGATGGTCGCTGACTTACAACCATTAAACTTAGTCCATATTTTCTTCCTTCTTTTGCTATTCTTTCTATAGATTTTTTTGAAGATTTATATTGTGCTTCATTTACATTTGGAATATAATTATGTGCTTCTTCGCAAACTAACATAATGGGTATATCATTTAATAAATTTTTTGAATGTTTTATTTTGGAATAATTAAATGCAAAATCAAATATTAGTCTTGATATTAAACTTACTGTAATACTTAATACTTCAAACGGTATTCCGCTAAGGTCAATTATTGTTACATTAGATTTATTTATGTAGCCAATAAATTGTTTCATAATATCTTCAAAATCTTCAGATTTATAATCAGTATTATCATCTTTTCTAGTTTTCAATAAAAAAGCAAGCCTATCATCTGATAATTTTGTTTCTAATCTTGAACAAAAACGATTAAATTCTCCAAAAAAAGAGCCGTTTGAAGCTTTAGTGTCTTTGGCAGTTGACGTTTCAGTAAAATTTAAAATGCTATCAAAATATTTATCTTCTCTTGATTCAATTAGCGTTCCATCTGCTAATTTTGGTAAATTATTGTCATTTATCGTTTTTCCAATAACTTCTTTGTTTATATTATATATATAATTATAAACTTCATGAATATTAAAATATAATGGTGAGTCATAATTTATATCGTGATATTTTGAACTATTATATTTCTTTTTATTCATAATAACAGCTTGTTTGAATATTGAAATTTGATTATGACTATTAGATTCATTACTTTCAATAAAAATATCTTCTAGTTCTTCTGAGTTCATTAACCAATATGGTAATACCAATGAATTAACATCTAATAAATTAAGATTAAATTTTTCTGCATCATCAAGCAAAAATGCATTTTTATACTCTGAATGAATATCAAATAAAATTATATGAGAATTTTTTTGATTATTTTTATTCTTATTAATACCGTTTTCAAAACCAATGGCTTCTTGTAGTAACTTTGAAACTACACAAGATTTACCAGAACCAGTTGAACCAATCACTGCAATATGTTTACTAAAAAGCTTGTCGCCGTCAACTAATGCTTTGATTTCTTGATTTTGTGATAAATGTCCAATTAAAAAATTAAAATCATTATTGTTCTCAAATATTACTTTTAATAACTCATTATCTATGTGATATGCATCTTCACATGGTAATGGCAGGATTTTTATTCCTCTTTGAAATTTTTCACTTGATAATGTTCCAATAGGTTGAACAATAATATCCAACTTACAAGTATCTTCATCTGTACTATCAACAATTTTCATATTTTGAATAATTGCAATTATGTAATTATCAAGATTACCATCACCAATTTTTATTAAATTGCCGATACCTAATTTGTTTTTTACATCTTCAATATTTTTTATTTCATTTGAACGCACGATAATTTGTCCAATTTCACTTGAATAAACTTTTCCTATTTCAGTTTCTTTATTCATAATCTTTCACCATATTTAATACATACTTTAATTCTCTAATATTATTTACTTGTATAACTTCTTTATTACATCCTTGTATATTTATATCTTGAAAGGCTGATGTATTTATTATAAATAAATCATCAATATTATGTCTTGAAATAACATCTTTTATCTTTTTTATTTGATTTTCAGTAACAAGCAGCAATCTAATATTAAAACTCATATTGTTATTTTTAATTACTGCTTCTTGATAAAATTCCTTTTCTGTCCAATTATTTGGATGAAAAGTAAAACCTATGTTTGGCTTTATATCTTTATTTAATAACCCATTAAATATATTTTGAAAACTTTTATAATCACAGCCAACTATAATAAAAATTGGTATATTCAAATTTGATAAATGTAACTTAGACTTTTTATAATGAAATGTTTCAATATATTCATTGATAAAAATAATTAAAGTATTTGTGATATTATCAAAAGAATTTTTATCAAAAACAAAATATCTAATTCTTATATTCTTTTTTAAATTTTCTTTAAGGTAATCTCTTTTCTTTTTTAAAATAAGTTTATAATTACTTAAAAATTTGCTATATTTCCACAACAAAACTTTATCGAGTTTTTTTAATTGTGAAATAAAATCCTTAACAGAAATTTTTCTTTCTTTAATATCCTTTTTAACTGATAAACAGTGTATTATTGCTAATGCATTTGGATGAAAAATTTCTGATATAATATCTTTGTTAAATTTCAATTGATTTAATAAATCGATATTACATTTTTGTAAATAATCATACGATTTTCCAAATTCAATTGAAAGTCTATTAACGAATTCAGACAAAATATTGTTATTATTAGCGGACATACATTGTTTAATTTTTTCTTTATAATTTTTTAATGTTTTTGGTGTATCTTTACTAAGATACATTTCTATATCATTAATTGAGAAATGAATAGTTCGTTCACTTTCATTTGGAAAGTAGCAGAATAACTTATATGTTATTGAATTGTTTTGATGTAAACACCAGTGTTCCAGCATCTGAATTATTGGTTTTTCAATTATTGATTTTTGAAAATGCAGTTGATTTTCATGATATTTACATTGCAATAAATTTTGCATGCCATTTGTATCAGTATCTATATCTTCGATACCTTCAACTGTTATAATTGTATCTTCTTTATTCGCATTTCGTAATAACTCATTTAATGTTTTTTCAAACTGATACAAAAACCCTTTTATCGTACTATCTGCCTGTCTGCTATTACACAATATTCAGTTCTCCAATATAATAACATTTTACAATAAAAATGAAACAAAAATAGTAAATTAAAGTTTATGTAATTACTTAATTACTAAATATTACCAATGTTATTACTCTCAAAAATATTAATTTTATTATATTTCAGCCATATTTTTGATAAAGGTAATAAAGTAATATCAAATTTTTATAAAAATATAAATTTTATATTTATATTTCTGTTTTGGTGTAAAAATTTTTGTGTAATATTTGTGTAATCGTCGTTCAATTTATTAGTTTTCAGAAAAATTGATAAATGTTGAAAATGCTTGTTGTTATTGAAATTAATCAATACCATTCAACTGCAGAAAACGGTTTAAAAAAGGTTCAAATCCTGTCATCCCGATTCTTTATAAGACAAGGGTTTTAAGGTTTTTCTTAAATCCCTTTTTTTATGAAAAAATCTGTTT
>CAJONH010000139.1 GCA_905235825.1 Candidatus Gastranaerophilales bacterium | reverse complement strand
GGATTATTGGTGGTGACGGTTGGGCAAACGATATCGGATACGGTGGTATTGACCACGTAATAGCTCAAAACAAGAACGTAAATATTCTTGTACTTGATACCGAAGTTTACTCAAATACAGGCGGTCAGGCTTCAAAATCAACACCTACGGGTGCGGTTGCGAAGTTTGCTACAGGCGGTAAACGCACTTATAAGAAAAATATGGGCTTGATGAGCATGTCTTATGGTTATGTTTATGTTGCTTCCGTTGCTTTAGGTGCAGACAGAATGCAGACATTAAAGGCATTTCAGGAAGCAGAGGCTTATGACGGGCCTTCTATCATATTTGCTTATGCACCTTGTATCGCTCACGGTATTGACATGTCAAAGACACAAACCGAACAAAAACGTGCCGTTGATGCAGGATACTTCCCGTTATACAGATATAATCCCGCAAACGAACAGCCGTTTACGTGGGATGCAAAAGAACCGAAAGACAATTTCCAAGACTTTATTAAGTCCGAAGGAAGATATAAGTCATTACAAAAAACAAATCCAGAAGCGGCAGAAGCATTGTATGCACAGGCTGAAAAGGATGCTGCAAAGAGAATGGCTGTATTTAAATCGGTAGGCGAACTTATAAAATAGTTTACAGCTCGAATAAAAAATGGTTTCCTTATATAGGAAACCATTTTTTTATGCAAATATATAAGAACCAAAAGAAAAAATTGATATATTCTTTTGTGAGTGATATAAAATTATATAGAATACAAAGGGGAAAAAAATGGAAAAGAATAATGAAACGCTTCATATTTTAAGACACTCAGCTTCACATATTATGGCTCAGGCAGTACAAAAAATATTTCCAAATGCAAAACTTGCAATAGGGCCTGCTGTTGATACAGGATTTTATTATGATTTTGATTTGGAAGGTCATTCATTTACGGAAGATGATTTGCGTAAAATTGAAGAAGAAATGAAAGCTATTCTTAAACAAAATTTGACTTTTGAAAAATATTTAATTCCTGATGTTCAAAAACAAATAGATGAATTTAAGGCTCAGGGCGAAATTTATAAGGCTGAACTTTTGGAAGAACATAGAAATGATAATCCTACTTTGTATTTAACAAAAGATAAAGACGGAAATGTTTTATTTAATGACCTTTGTGCAGGGCCGCATGTTCCGAACACCACTTTTATAAAAGGTAATGCAATAAAATTATTAAAAGTAGCGGGTGCATACTGGAGAGGCAACGAAAAAAATAAAATGCTTCAAAGAATATATGCTACTGCTTTTTGGAATAAAGAAGACCTTGAAAAATATTTAAATTTCCTTGAAGAAGCACAAAAACGTGACCACAGAAAACTCGGCACACAATTGGATTTATTCTCCGTACGTGAAGAAATAGGCTCGGGATTTGTATTATGGCATCCTAACTTAGCTGTTGTACGTGAAGAAATTGAAAACTATTGGAGAACAGAACACAGAAAACGTGGTTATGTTATAGTTAATACTCCGCAAATAGCAAAATCGAAATTATGGGAAATTTCGGGTCATATAGACCATTATAAAGAAAATATGTTCTTTATTCGTAAAGAAAATGAAGATGAAGACCAGTATATTGTAAAACCGATGAATTGTCCATTCCATATTATGATTTATCAGGCAAACAGATATTCATATCGTTCACTGCCATTAAGAATGGCGGAACTTGGCACTGTTTACAGAAAAGAAAAATCGGGTGCTTTGTCCGGATTAACACGTGTACAGGGATTTACTCAGGATGATGCACATATCTTCTGTACTCCCGAACAGCTTGTCGACGAAATCAATGCAATTATTGATTTTGTATCCGATACAATGAAAATATTTAATATGACCTTTGAAGTTGAACTTTCAACCCGTCCCGAAAGTTTTGTAGGCGATATAAAAAACTGGGAGCTTGCAGAAGCAGGTTTAAAAGAAGCTATGGATAAACGTGGAATGAAATATGAAATCAATGAAGGCGACGGTGCATTCTATGGGCCTAAGATTGATTTTAAAGTAAAAGATGCAATAGGCAGAACGTGGCAATGTGCAACAATTCAGCTCGATTTTAATTTGCCCGAACGTTTTGATATTAAATATCAGGATAAAGACGGAACTATGAAAACACCCGTAATGCTCCACCGTGTAATTTTCGGTTCAATGGAACGTTTCCACGGTATTTTAATCGAACACTTTGCAGGTGCATTCCCGTTATGGTTAAGTCCGCAACAGGTTTGTGTCGTTCCTATCTCCGAACGTCATAATGATTACGCATCAGAAGTTTATAATAAACTGCGTAATGCGGGTATAAGAGTTAAACTTGATGATAGAAGCGAGAGCATGGGTTATAAAATACGTGAAGCATTGCAGGATAATAAAATACCTTATGTTCTTGTTATGGGTGATAAAGAAATTGAAGCGGGTAAAGTTGCCGTTCGTATAAGAGGAATTGGCGAAGCAGGTACTTTGAGCGTAGATGAATTTATTAACATCGTAAAAGAAAAAATTAATTCAAAGACTCAAGAGCTTTCTTTTTAATAAAATCTGAAAAATTAACATTAAAACACGTTCAATCTTTATTTGGACGTGTTTTAAAATAATTGTATACAGCTTAAATTCTTGACTATTATAAAGGTAAATGATAACTTAGTAGTAAATAGTTAACCGGGGATATTCGTGAAATATTTAAGTTGCAGATACATAGAACACGGAATGGATTTTGAGCATACAAGGCTTGAAACCTGCTGTTTCACCTGCCATTCGGGAGGCGGAAGAATTACTTTAAAAGATGTTTATGCAGGAGAAAATATTGATTGGGATAAACTCTTTAAATTAAAAAATAAATACAGAGAAGAACACAGAAACGGAAGGCTTATGCCTAATTGTACGGGGTGTGTTTTTCTTGAAGAAAAAGAATGGGATAATGAAGATTATATTAATTTTCTTCAATTTAATTATTGGATTTTATGTAACAGCAAATGCACTTATTGCTATGAAGTTCAAAATAAAAAAATGTTTGATAAGATTAAACCTTATGATGCCGTTCCTGTTGTAAAAGAAATGATAGAAAAGAAAATTTTGCGTCCCGGAGGAGAAGTTTCCTTTGGCGGAGGTGAACCTACTATCGCTCCAGAATTTGAAGAACTTATTCAGCTTTTGACCGATAACGGGTTTAAAAATATGCGAATACATTCATCGGGAATAAAATTTTCTCCCGCAATAGAAAATGCAATTAAAAAAGGAGTATTAAACGTTGTTATTTCAATAGATTCAGGCTGCGAAAAGACTTATAAAAAAATTAAAAATGTTAATTCATATAAAAAAGTTCTTGAAAATATGAAAAAATATGCTGAAGCAAATACCGATTATTACGGACTTATGACTTCAAAATATATAATAATACCAAATGTTAACGACAACAGAAAAGAAATAGACAATTGGATAGCTTCCGTTGTTGAAACAGGCGGAAAATGGCTTGCTCTTGATATTGAAGATGTATGGTATAAAGAACACCGTTCGACTATTTCGTCGTATTATCTTGATTTAGTTAATTATGTAATAGATAAAGCAAATTCTCTTAATATGAAAATTGAGCTTTATGACAGAGCCAGAGGACTTAAAGAAGGTAAAAATTATTTATAGAAAAGCAATAATATATAATAATTATATAAAAATTTTAATACACAGAAAAATATAAAAGTTATTAATCTTATGGCGGGGTTTGATTAATAAAAAAATATTATTAAATATATAATATGAAAAAGATATTGTCTGTGTTATCTATATTTTTATATTTATGTGTAAATTCTGCCTGTGCAACGCTTATTGAAGGTAATGTTACAATGACGGATAAAGTTCCCGTTGAACTGTACGGCAGTTGGAAAGTAGAATCCGTTTGTACAAGAACAACAAATAAAGAACTGTTTGAAACAGGCAGTGTTGATATTTGGACATTAAAAAGAAACGGGGAAACCGTAACACTTTCTAATCCTTTGTCGGGGGCAAGAGCCGATGTCAGCGTAAATGACGTAAAAGGAAAAACAGTAAAATTTGAAAAAAAGAGTTATTATCCTGATGAAGAATCTGTTGAAACACCTGTTTTAACTTTACAAGGTGACAATTTTACGGGAATTGATAGAATAAATATAAAGACGTATAAAAACGGGAAACTTATTCGTGAAGATTACGTCGAATATCAAGTAAGAGGCACAAAAATTTCAGGAGCATCCGCAAAAGGAATTTTTGGAATATAGCATGGAGTATGAGGGAATATGAAACAAGAATTAAATTATGATGTAATAATTTTAGGGGCAGGGCCTGCGGGATTTTCTGCCGCAATGTATGCAGCAAGAGGAAATGTTAAAACCGCAATATTAGACATTAATATGTTTGGAGGTCAGCCCTCAAATTATCTTGAAATAGAAAATTATCCCGGATTTCCTATCATAGGCGGTTTTGAGCTTATGGAAAAGTTTGAAGAACATGCCGATAAATTTGGTGTGGAAAAATATCCTATGGTTGAAATCCAAAGAGTGACACTTGATAGTGAAATAAAAGAAATTGAAACTGCCGATACAATATTTAAAACAAAAACAGTTATAATTGCAACAGGAGCAAAAGCGAAAAAACTCGGAATTAAAGGAGAAAATGAATATAAAGGCAGAGGTGTAAGCTATTGTGCAATTTGTGACGGTGCTTTTTATAAAGATAAAATTGTTGCTGTTGTGGGCGGAGGAAACTCGGCAGTTGAAGAAGCATGTTATTTAACTAAATTTGCAAAAAAAGTTTATATAGTTCACCGCCGTGATGAATTGAGAGCCGATAAAATAGTACAGGAAAGAGCATTTTCCAATGAAAAAATAGAATTTGTATTTAATGCACTGCCCGTTGAAATTCAAGGAAATAATACGGTTGAAAAATTTATTGTACAAGATGTTAAAACAAATGAAATAAAAGAACTCACCGTAAATGGAGTATTTCCATATATAGGTTTTACACCGAATACGGAAAATTTTAATGCTCAAATAAAACAAACAAAACAAGGTTTTATAGAAACCGATGAAAATATGCAGACTTCAATAGAAGGTGTATATGCGGCGGGTGATGTGCGAAATACTCCTTTAAGGCAAGTGATAACATCAGCGGCGGATGGTGCAATTGCGGCATGTTCAGCCGTAAAATATATTGAAACACACACACCTGTCAAAGTCAGCTGAAGTTCAATATAAAATTTTCATATTTCGGAAATCTAATCCGGTTTCGCACTTGCCGCTTCTTGAAAATGAACTCGTCAAAGATTTTAAATTTGTGGATAAATAAATTTTTATTATCTGTTACTAATACATTTTTATTATTTTTTGTATAGCATCATATTATTATAAAAAAATAGGTAATGTTGAAAATTAATATTCTATTCAAAATCAAAAAAATCTTTAACCTTAACTCCAATATTATCTGCAAGTATTTTCAATTTGCTTACCGTAATATCTGTTTTAGACAGTTCTAACAAACTCACCATTGAACGAGAAATTCCGTTAATTCCCACATCATCTTGTGTTAATTTTTTTAATTCTCTTTTTTCTTTAACACTTTTTGCTAATTTACTTATAAAACTCTTCTCCATTTTTTAATTGTTAGCTATACTAGCATTGTAAACAACTAATCACACTAGCAATAATAAGGAGTAATAATGGAATATAAACACAAAAAAATAATTTTAATTGATTTAGACGGTGTATTAAATACCTATAAAGGCAATTTTGATAAGGATTTTATACCCGAAATAAAAGCAGGAGCAAAAGAATTTTTAGAAAATTTAAATAAAACTTACGAAATTAAGTTATTTACAACAAGAAATAGATTATTAGCAGTAAAATGGTTAATTAAAAATAAACTTGATAAATTAGTAACTGATGTAACCAATGTAAAAGAACCCGCATTTTTATATATTGATGACAGAAGTATTACATTTGACGGTAATTATCAAGAACTACAAAATAAAATAGATAATTTTACCGTATGGTATAAGAAATAAATTTTTATTATCTGTTACTAATACATTTTTATTATTTTTTGTATAGCATCATTGGCCGTATTATAAATTTCATCAAGCTGTGATTTCATAAATGGCAAGCCTTCTGCCGTTGTTTGAAATTCAATTATCTTTGAAGATTTTGTCATTACTATATTGCTGTCAACCTGAGCAGTAGAATCTTCACTGTAGTCCAAATCCAATTTTATATCACCGTCGACTATTCCTACTGAAACTGCGGCAATAGGCTCAATTATAGGATTTTCTTCTAATAAACCCTGTTCTTTTAGTTTTTCAAAAGCAATATTCATTGCAATAAAACCACCGCATATAGATGCACATCGTGTTCCTCCGTCTGCCTGAATAACGTCGGCATCAACAGTAACCGTTCTATCTCCAAGTTTTTCCAAATCAACACAAGAGCGGAGGCTTCTTCCTATTAAACGCTGAATTTCTTGAGTTCTGCCCGAAATTTTTGTTCTTTCTCTCTGGCATCTGGTATGAGTTGCCGCCGGTAAAAGCGAATATTCTGCAGTTATCCACCCTCTCGAGTCTGTTTTATCCATCCATTTTGGTCTTCCGTCTTCCACACTTGCTGTTACAATAACTTTCGTATCTCCAAATTCAATTAAAACAGAGCCTAAAGCATGAATTGTATAATTTTTTGTTATTTTTATATTTCTTAATTCATTATTTTTTCTGCCGTTTAGACGTTCAATCATATACTAACCTCGTTATTTTTTATAATTCTATCATAAAACAGTATAATCTTTTACAAATTCTAAAAACTAAAATTACAATTTTTATTTTATAATTTTAATATGAATGTAAAAGTAAGTGTAATTTTAGCTGTTTATAATGTAGAGAAATATATTCGCAAAACACTTGACAGTGTTATAAATCAAACCTTTTCAGATATTGAAATTATTGTTGTTGATAATAAATCAACCGATAAAACTCTAAATATCATAGAAGAATATGCTTCAAAGGACGAGAGATTTGTAATATATAAAAATACTTCCAATTTAAAACAGGGTTTAGCCCGTAATTTCGGTGTTCAAATGGCACGTGGAGAATATATTTTTTTTCTTGACGGTGACGATTATTTAGATTTATCTGCTATCGAAAAATTATACAAAAAAATAACAGAAACTGATACCGATATTACAATATGTACCTGGAATCAGTTTGATGATTTAACTGGAATAATAGACAGAAACCATATATATGCAAAATTAAAACAAATACCAACAGAGTTTGATAATAAAACATTTAATTGGCGGGATATAAAATATTCCGTTTTCTGGCAGACTTCTGTTCCGTGGGATAAAATTTATAAACGTGATTTTCTGATAAATAAAAATGTAAAATTCCCCGGAGGCATCTATTTTGAAGATAATGTATTTGTATATGATGCATTGTTTAAGGCTGATAAAATATCCATTCTGCGGGAAGATTTAGTGTATTATCGCTGCAACAGAAAAAATGCAGTAACAAATACAAGAAATAAAACCTTTTTTGACTATTTTAAAATTTTTAATCTTATTGGTGATAATTTGAAAAAAATCGGCTTATATGAAGAAATGAAATATTATTACTGGGATTATAAAGTAATTACACTGTACTGGTGGTTTATGAAGGTTCGTCTGCCCTATAAAAGAGAGTTTTTTAATAAAATGAAATATGATTTTAATCATCTTGAAATGCGTGAACAAGACAAAGAATTTGTAAGAAACAGAACTCTTTTCTTAATTTCACGTTTTACCAAAATGCCGTTTTTTATTTATTATCCCTTCTTTTTCTTTTTTGATAAAATTTTCAGAATAGAAAAAGGAATAAAAAACTACGCTGTTATTTTCTTTTCAACTTATGAAAAATGGTTTGAATACAAATAAGCAAGACCATTGACGAAATTCTTTAAAAATTATTAATATTTGTAAACAAAAATAAAATACAGGAAAAAGTCTTTACAATGCACTGTTTAAATATATTTGATGTATAATAAAACTATCGTAAACAAAGGAAAATTATGCTCGATTTAAATGCAATATATGAAATAATTACGTTTTCTATAGGCGATACAAAAGCAGGTTCAAAAATGGGAAAACTTCAAGTTAAAAATTTGAATGATGAATCAGTTTTGAATTGTATATTATGGGAAGAAACTTTAAACAGGCTTGATGCTAAACTTTTTAGAACAAATAATCATATAAAAATAAATGCGGGAACTTACAATGAAAAATATAATAATTGCCTTATCTCTGAAATAACACTGGTTAAAGAGGCAAAAACAGGCTTGGATGAACCTGTACGTGAAGATTTATATAATAAAATTAAAGATTATGCATTAAAAATAAAAGATAAAAAACTTTCTGATTTTGTTGTTTCACTTTTAGACAAATACAAAAATGAATTTAAAATAACACCTGCTGCAAAACTTATGCACCATAATTATATAGGCGGACTTCTCGAACATACTTATGAATGTCTTGATTTTGCAAATTTATTTTTAACAAAATGCAATGGAAAACTTAATCCTGATTCTGT
This sequence comes from Candidatus Gastranaerophilales bacterium, assembly GCA_905235825.1. Lineage (GTDB taxonomy): Bacteria > Cyanobacteriota > Vampirovibrionia > Gastranaerophilales > Gastranaerophilaceae > Avigastranaerophilus. Next base: position 5,127 of record CAJONH010000139.1, on the reverse strand, counting down.
TTATGCTGCATGTATTCTGCATGATTTCGGTAAAATATTTGAATATGTTGTCGATACTGAAACCGGATTAATTGAATATAACGAGGATTTTCGTAAAGACTGGCGTACGCATTCTCAATGGGGATTTACAATTTGTATGAGCAACGGTTTTAAAGAAGTTGCAAAAATGATTGCGGCTCACCACGGAAGAAAAGACTGGGGGGCTCTTATTGATTTGGATGAAAAAGATGCAGAACCTTTTATGTATATCATTCATCATATTGATGATTTATCGGCGAAATTTGGTAAAATATCAATAACAGACATAGATTAAAGGATTTACAATGAAAAAAATATTGTCAATATTATCTGTATTTATCGCATTTTTTGCATTCACGGGTTTTGAAGGCTATTGTGCAATAGATAAAAAAATAAATGCTAATATAAAAACAAAAAGAGTGCCGGCAGGAACTGTTATATCTTTAAAAGTTCTTGACCCTGTAGGTTCAGGTGTTTCAATGCTCGGCGACCAATTTGATTTAATGGTAACAGAAAATATAAAAGTTGATAATACAATAGTAATACCTCAGGGAAGTGTTGTAAGAGGCTCTGTTGAAGATGTGGAAGTACCTAAAATTCTTTATAAAGGCGGAGCTGTAAGACTTTATTTTGACCATATTGTAAGTTCAACGGGCAAACAAGTTCCTTTTTATGCCGGTCTTTATAATAATAAAAACGTAACTTTTGATGGTGCTTTAGGTACTAATACAACTTATTCGGATGCTTTTGAAAAAACAACTCAAACCTCCAAAAATATTATTGTAAAATCCACAAATTGGGCTTGGGAAAAAGGTGATGATATGCTCAACGGAAGCCCTAAATATATCATGGCACCAATAACTGCCGTTGTAACTACTCCCGTAGCAGGTGTGTATTTTGTAGGCGATACAATAGCAGACATATTTAAAAAAGGTAAAAATATCAGCCTAAATCAGGGAGAAGTCATTCAAGTTCAGCTTTTAAAACCGCTTGATATGCCTGTTTACTAATATGAATTTAATTCAGTTGCCGGTAAATATATTTTTTATAATTAAAAATATTATTTCTGTTTTATTTTTAAAACGTGAAAAGAAAATAGCAAGTATTCTTTTAAGAAATGCATTAACTGTTTCAACAGCTGAATCTTGTACAGGCGGTCTTATAAGTTCAAGACTTACCGATGTATCAGGTTCAAGTGCTTATGTTATGCAGAATTTTGTAACTTATGCAAACAGTGCAAAAATACAATTATTAAATGTAAACTCTAAAACCATAGATAAATATGGTGTTGTAAGTGAAGAAGTCGCACTGGAAATGGCTGAAGGTTTATTAAAAAAATATAACTGTAACATAGCTGTTTCTACAACGGGTATAGCAGGTCCTTTGGGAGCAACAAGAACAAAACCCGTAGGACTTATTTGCATTGCAATATCAAATTCAAAAGTAAAAAAAACATATAAATATTATGCAAATCCGCTTCTTTACAGACGAATTATGAAATATGCATTTTCTAATGTCGCTCTTGATAAATTACTATGCTTTTTAATAGAAAATTATTAGTTTTATTCTATTTCCAATACGCTTTGAAATTTTTTATTTCATTGATTGTATTTTTATAATCACCGTTAAAACAAATGCATCTATCGTCTATATGTAAATATGCAGGGTCTTTTACGTTGGTTACATCAGCTACTAAATTATCAATTTTATTCTCAATTAACCATTTTGAAGTTAATATTCTGTTTCTTGTAGTAAATATTTTTATCTCGTAATCTTTCGACAATTCCCCTAAAAATTCTTTCGCACCCTTTTTAATTTCAGGTATAAAATCTTTGTCAAAATTTCCAGTATATGTATTAAGCACACCGTCTAAATCTATTAATATTAATTTTTTATTCTTTTCCATTATTTCCTTATAAAATTTATTCTAACTGAATGATAATATTTAATATTATATAGTATTAAAAAATACTATATCGTACTAAATAATAAAGCTAAAATACGCTTTTGTCAAAATATTTATAATTAATATATGAACTTAAGAGCTCAAATAAATTATTGGTTATCTTTAAATCAAATGACATATAATAAACTTGCAGATAAAATGAATGAAGTATCAAGCAAGAAATATACAGGTGGAAGTATTAATGCTAAATTAGTGCGTGGTACTCTTACATTTAAAGAATTTGAGCTTATTGCTAAAATTTTTAATTATAAATTAGAATTAAAAGAAATAAATTAATAACACAAAAAATAGTCTGCCTAAATAAATTGGTTGACTAAAGTCAACCCTGCTTGCTAAATCTATTAATAATGTTTTTTTACACATTTTGAAATATCCTTTTACCAATTTTTTATACCTATATACCATTTATAAATGGTATATAGGTATTTTTATATGGTAGAAGTTTTTTGTCAATATGCAATCATATTATTATGAATAAAAATGATGTGTTAAAAGAAATTGGAAAAAATTTGAGAGCAGAACGAAATAGAGCCGGCTTATCTCAAGATGGCTTAGCTGCTAAAGCGGGAATATGTGCAGGTAAACACATTGGTAAAATAGAAAGAGGAGAATCTAATCCCTCTATTTATACGGTTATTTCTTTAATGGAAATTTTAAATATAAGTTTTGATAAACTATATGATTTAAAAAATAAATAAGTCTGTAGGGCAGACTTTAGTCTGCCAAAATAAATTGGTTGACTAAAGTCAACCCTGCTTGCTTATTGAGGATGATAAATATTTTTGTTATAATTAAATTATCTGATATAAATAAAGGATTTTGGAATGGATATATATCTATCACCTGATAACGAAAAATTTTTAAAAAGTCAGATAGCCGCAGGAATTTATAAAACTATTAGTGAGGCTATTAATGCATCTATTAGTATTATAGCTTTTAATAAGTCAAGTTTTGACGAAGAACGTTTAGCTCAATTGAATGATGAAATTCAAAAAGGAATTGATGATTACCATTCAGGCAGATTTCAAGACGGCGAAACTGTTTTTAATGAATTAATGGCTAAATATGAGTAAAAAATCAATTATTATACCAGTCTTAAATGAGAATTTATAGCAGAAATATTTTTCAATTCCGATAATCTTTTTAAAACTTCATTACGATTTTCAATTGCATAAGGATTTTTTAAATATTTATTATAAAATCTTTTTGCGGAAGAAATATTTCCTAATTTTTCGTAGCAAATACCGAGAGCAAGATAAGCACGATAATAATCGGGATTTATTTTTATTATTTTTCTGAAAATTTTTGCACTCGAAAGATAATCATTAATATGCATATATAAAGTTGCTTTTTGAATATAAGCACGCAGATAATCGGGATTAGTTTCAATTATTTTTTGATAAATAATAAGAGCCATATCGGGTTCATCAATCATTTCGTGTGCAATAGCAAGCTGCATTTGTATATCGGGATTATCAGGCTCCAGTCTGATTGATGCAATAAGATATTTTATACCGTTTTCAAAATTTCCTTCAATTATATTGCAAAGAGCAATTTCCTTTTTAATATTAACATCGGAGGGATTGATTTTTTCAGCCTTTTCAAGAGTACTTATTGCTTTTGAGTAATTTTTTAATTTTTTGTAAGATAAAGCAAGTCCCATATATGGTGTAGGATTGTTTTTATTAATTAATATGGAATGCAGATACCTGTCAACAGCTTCTTTATATTGATTATTCATTCTAAGTTCTTCTGCCTGTTCAAAATAAATTTTATCAAGCGAACTTTCATTTGCTGCCATTTCAACAATATTTTGTGATTTATTACTTAAACCTTTACTCAACTTAAAATCCCCCTGATATATTTATTTTAGAAAACAATATAAAACCTTTGTACATCCGAAAGATTTAAGTTAGTTAATCTAAAGATTAATTATCTAATTAATATTAATGTAAATTTTTATAAAAGTTTTGAACAGAAAAAAATAAAAAATATATACATGACTAAAAATGAAATTTTTCTAAAATATCAAAAAACTATAAAAATACATCGTTTCATGACTTTTTTGTATCAAAAATTTACACTGTTAAAAAATAATCATTGTAGAAAACCTGTAGAAAACTTTTCAAAAACTATTCAAAAGTTGTTTAAAAGTTTAAGTAAAAGTAGAAAACTTTTATTATTAATTTTTATTTTTTTAATTGTGAACATTTTTTGAACAATCATTAAACAGGTTTTAAACAAGTTTTATACAATATTTTATACAGGCTGAATTCAATTAAAATAAGCATTTGGGATAGTTTTCTACAGAAAAAATTTTACTTATTATTACTGTTATTATAATATTATTTTATATAATATTATAATAATCATGTAAAATGCTGTAGTATTTGCCACATAATATAGTAAATAATTATTTATTATTCAAAATTTTAATACCGATTTGACCTTGTTTAATTAATCCGTAATAATATTCAAGTTCTTGTTCTGTTGCAGAATTTAATATTTGCATTGATTTTATATAAAAAATATTGTTGGTAACTGATACATTTTTCATTTCAAATCCGATATCACCGGCAGAAATATCTAAAACTTTTAAAATTTTATCTAATGTTTCAAAACTTGGTTTATAATAACCTGTTTCAAGTTTTGAAATATGCTTCTCATGAATACCTGCAAGTTCTGCAAGTTTTTCTTGAGTCAATCCTTTTGATTTTCTGATTTGTTGTAGTCTTTTACCGAAATTATTGTCTTTATTCATATAAATAACCATTCTTTAATTTTAAAAATACATAAAATTAAAAATAACAATGATATATGATATTTTTTATTTGCAAGTATCAGATACTTGATATAAAATAAAATTTATGATAGTATTTTCGATATGAAATTTTGGAATTAAATAAATGAATAGTATTATTAGTATTTTTAAAAAAGACGGAATTGGGAACCCGCCATGGGACTATTACTTTCTCAAAAACTTGGATGAAAAAGAGTATCCACGCTACTTAGCGAAGCTGTTTTATTTGAATACGGGAGAGAAACTTCCGTTGAAATATGATTTTAAAAATAGCAGCAGTAGGGTGGACTTTAGTCCACGCAGACAAGGTTTTGGAAGTTGGATTATAGATAAAAAAAGATGT
>CAJONH010000138.1 GCA_905235825.1 Candidatus Gastranaerophilales bacterium | reverse complement strand
CCTGCGTTAAACCTGCACCTTCTCTTGCTGCTTTAAGTTTTATTATTTAACGTATTAGTTGACAAAAGTTTTGATTTAGTATTAAATTTTATTGGTAATCCCAGCAATTTATACTTCCGCAATATCTGCATACGGCATGTGCATTCATAAATGATAAATCAGGTATAAACGTATATCCGTCAACAATTATTTTTAAATCTTTATTTTTTGTATATTCAACCGCAAACTTTTTTGTTCCTTTGTATGAAGGGCTGAACATTAATTCAAATTTATCAATTGAATTACATTTTTTACACTTGAACATTATTGTTTATTTATTCTTTCTTTTTTTTGATGAAGCTCTTTTTATAATTTCTTCATCTGCTTTTGAATATTCTTTTATTTGTTCATTATCCAGTATTCTGTATAATTCGCTAAAACATGCACATCTGTATGGAAGCGTAAATCCAATTATTACAGACATCAATGTTATTTCTGCAACATTTCTTGCAACCGTAACACTGTCAATATTTTTACCGAATACGGATAATATACTGTTCCATTCGTTGTATGGTAAAATTCTCATATAAACATCTAATCTTGTAACAAGGAAATCAACAAAAGGAGTCTTTTCCAATCCCCATAAAAATAGTGAAGGTAAAAACCAGTATGTTAAAGCAAATACAAGCAGCAGCATTAAAAGAACGGGCAATATATTTTCAAGCGTAAATCTTATACTTCTTCCGACTGCTTTAAAACAATTTGAATCACTTTCCAGTGCAAAAACTTGAAAAGAAAGACATAACACTATCCATAAAGGCGGAAACAGGCAGAGTATTGAGATTAAAGCTAATAATAAAATATATTGAAAAATTCTTCTTTCTATATATTTATCATTAGCTTGAAAATCTATTTCTTTTGTACCTTTTTTAGGGGTCAAAGTGTAAAAAACAACGTTTAAAGAACAAAATGCAATCATATATCTGTAAAAAGAGTATAAGTATAATACCAGAAACGGTATAAGCACGATAAATAATCCGAAGATTAGATTTTCAGGATTATTAGAAAAGAATGACATTTTAGCTATTTTTTTTATATTAACGTTAAAATAATATGTAGTAAAAAATATAAGAAAAAGACCGAGTATCTGTCCAAATACCGGAATAAACATATATTTTGCGGTTTTATCAAGATACATAAAATAAACTTTTATACTTTTAAAAAAAATACCTAAAACGGATAAAATTTTATTAGTTTTTTTTCTTCCCATACTTCCTCTTTTACACATTTTATATTAGCATAGTAATGTAGAATATTGTGCATTATGAACAGAGAAACTTTAAAAAAATTATTATTATCTTTAAATGAAAACGATTATACGAAAAATGCCGATTTACACATACATTCAAACGAGTCGGACGGAAAAATGTCGCCGCTTGAAATTGTTGAGCAGGCGAAAAATAAAAATAAAAAATATATAGCTATAGCTGACCATAATAATATTGATGCATATTTATCAACAAATATTTTGGCGGAAGATTTTGTAATACCGGCAGTTGAATTTGATTGTTTTCATAAAGGTATAATTATACATATATTAGGTTACGGGATTGATATTGATAATATTGAATTGAAAACTCTTTTTACAAAATCCTCTTTAGGTAAAAGAAATAATCTTTACAGACTTTTTCATCTTAGAAATCCGAAAGATGTTATTTCAAAAATAAAGCAGGCAGGCGGTATTGCCGTATTAGCTCATCCTGCTTGTTATTGGTGTTTTGATATAGACTTTTTTATCAAATCACTGGTTGATATAGGTATTGAAGGCATTGAAGCATATTATCCTTATAACGGATTTCGTGGAATACTAAAATTCCATAAAAAGGATACAATAAAACAAACAGCTGATAAATACGGATTGATAAAAACAGGCGGAAGTGATTCTCACGGAAGAAAACTTTTATAAATATGTCTGCAAAATTTTTTTATATAATAAAATTTTATACTTCATAATAAATTATTGGAGGTAGAAAATTGTAAAAGAATTTTATTATTATAAAATATCGTACTAAATATGCAAAAGATGTGTAAATAAATGTAAAAAAATTGTTTTTTTTATCGATATATGTAGCAATAATATTTGTTTAGGATGTTTATGTAATCGGGTATGTATTCGTGAGGCGTCATGGTCTATTTATCAAGTGTTAACAATCAAGGTACAAGTTTTGCACGAAATATGTTTTTCGGCAATAAAGAGAAAGAGAAAGTTCAAGAACAGGAGGAAGAAGCAAAACTTCTTTATACACAGCAAAAAGAGCATCCTGTTTTAACAAGTTTAAAAATTGAAGGCGATAAGCTGAAAAATGCGTTTTATAATTATCCGAAAAAAGGTTTAGAAGGAAGTAAAAACGCTAATTTCTACGAATTTTTAACAATGGGAACCGTTCCTTACTTAATAGGTTCGGCAACAATGATGGCAGTATTTAACGGGGCAAGCCGATTTTTTGATGATGAAGCAGCTGCAAGTGCAAAAAAATTAGGCAAAAAAATGGCATTGGGTGTTGTTTTCTACGGTGCGGCAAAAACACTTTCAAGAAAATTTATCGAAGAACCCCTTAAATACAAGTACGGTATTGATGTTAATCTCCCGTATAAAAAGAAAATAAACGAAATGCCCGAAGAACGAAATGTTGAAGTTTTGCACAATGAGCAAAAAGAAGATGTATCAAAAGAAACAGAAAAAGATAAAAACGGCGATTTAGTCGCATACGAATATCATAAAGCATTTGAAAGTGCAGATTTTCCACGCTGGGATTTATTATATGATAATAAAGATATAGGTGAAGACCGAAATGCTTATTTCACCGAAGTTGGTAAGAAAATGGGCTTCAGCGACAAGGATTTGGAACACAGCGATCAAAAAATGAAGCCGATTATAAAAGAAAAAATAATTCAAGCAAACGCATTTGCAACTTTAAGTTCATATTTATGGGCAGCAACAGGTGTTGGTATTGCAATGCAAAAACCTTGGGAAGGTTTTTTGGCTAATCCCGTGCAAAGATTTACCGACTGGAAAAACGGAGTTAAACATATTCCTTTTGTAAAAGATTTTGGTAAAAATTTAGTCGACAGCTTTAAAGAGTTTGTAGGTACTGATAAAAACGGGCCTATAGATTATATTGTTAATAAATGTAAACATCAAACCGTAGATACTTTGAAAAAGCCGGAAGCTAAGCATATAGCAGGAAGAACCCTATTTGGTCTTGCACTTGGAACAACGTTGTTAGGCAATTTTCTTACATTAAAAAACGTTAATAAAGATAGGGGAACATCTTCAATTGCATCAGCTTCTTTAATAGATGACAGCAAAGAAAAGGTAGTATGTTAGTATGGCAAATTTATTAGATTCATTAATTTCAAATACCGGTTTGAACATTCCCGGCAGGGAAAAATTTAATTCCAATACTTATAGTACTGCCGGCAGAGTTAAACCGCTTGAAGATAAAGCAAAATTGCTTCCTTCAAAAGTTATTGGTTCTCCAATAGAATATGTTAAAGATTTTGCGTATGACATAGTAAGTGTCGGAAAAGCAGCTAAAGGTAAAGCAAATGACCATGAACTCGGACGAATTAACGATTTGGGAATGAAAGCCGGTTCGCTTGGTATTGCTTCATATTTGTTTTATAAAAATCCTTTCAAATTAAGTAAAACAATGGAAGTTGTAGGCTTTGGTTCATTTTTTGCTTCAATGGCACTTTGGCCTAAATTAGCTATAGGTTTACCTATTAAAGCAAGGACAGGTGTTGATTTTCAACAGGAATACATTGATTCTCAAGGCAGAAAAAAAGGACTTTATCAAGATCCGCAATATGTATTAACCGATATGTTACCACGTGAAGATTTGGATAATATCGGTAAAAAAATGGGGGTTTCGGAAAATCTACCCGATAGGGACAGTTTTATAAAACAAAGAGCTCATAAAACAGCTGTTCAGGCAAATACACTTTGGATGATGACAGCAGGTCTGGCAACTCCTATTATGACAGCATTAAGCTGTAATGCGGCAGAAAAAGTTTTAAGACCTTGGCTTCAAAATGATGAACTTGTAACAACACAGGAAGAATGTTTCTCTAATAAAGTAAAAGATAATCCTACGAAAAAAGAACAGGCTGAAGCACTTAAAAAATTCATGGGATTTATAGAACATAATAAAGATAGAAATATAGATGACGAAATTATAAAAAAATTATGCGATCAATTTGATTATATGATTGAACAGTCTAATGTTCCCTCAATAAGAGGTGACGTAAAAAGAGTGTTCCAAAAAATGTCTTATAATCCTATTAATAAAAAACTTTTGGAAAAAACCTTCGGTAAACAATATATAAATGCACTTCCAAAAAATGATTTGGAAAATTTAAGCCAATATATGGAATTACACATACAGGAACCTGAAAAACAAATAGAAGATATATCAAAGTATTTATCTCAATGTGATAATAAAGTTAAAATTAATGGTCAAGGCAAAGAAATATCATTAAGTGAATTAAGTGCAAAACAAATTCAGGAAAAACTTACCGAAAATGCAAGAACAAGAAAACTGGGCAGTTTAACTACACAACTCACATATTTCTATGAAAGTTTCAATAAATTTATGTATAAAAAAATTACAGTGGATAAATACGTTAATGCAAGAATAGGAGAAAGACCGGATTCGTTTATAGCAAATCAATGGAATAAAGTCTGCGGGAAATTTGTTGATGTATTAAATCTTGATAATCCGTTTACAACAAAAGAAGTAAGACAAATAGCCAACGGTAATAAAGAATTAATAGATGAAAAACTCAATAATCTTGTAAGCGACGGTAAAAAGAAAAAATTTACAAGAACTGTTATTGATTTAATGAAAAAAATAGATCGCTACGAACAAATTACATCTTCTAATTGGCGTAACAGCGATGATGCAATGCTGTATAATTTAAGACAGTTTACAAAGAAAGAATTAAATCCCGGTGTCGATAAGAACGGAAAATCCCTGACACCTCCGACAAGTAAAGCACATGAAGTATTTATGAATGCTCATTCAAGATTTAAACATCATGAATATTTTACTGAACTGGCAGATAAATTTATGTCCGATACATTATCAGAATATGAAAAACATGCATCGCCGGGTACTCTTGCTAATATATACTATAATAGTGCAGAAAATACCGTATCGGGTGCAAGGTCTTCATTCTATCGCATGATATTAACTTTAGATGTATTAAAACAAGCACAGGGAAGTGCATTAAATGATAAATTGGTAGAAAATCTTAAAGAAGTAGGTAAACATCCTGATGAAGAAACACTGAAAAGATTGACACAGATTTGTAAGGATGTTGTAATGAAAGCCACAACGACAGATCATGTTGAAAAACTTACAACTCCGGGGTTTGAATTATCTCCTGATGAATTTAAAGTAGTAATGAAAACCATATTCCAAGACCATAAAGACCACGTTAATGTAATAGAAGCTTGTTTAAATTCAAAAAACAGCGGACTTTCAGAAGACCAAATAAAGAGAATGACACGTAACTATAGCGAATACAGAAAAGAATTTATAGAAGAAATTGGCAATTGGATAAATGATAAAACACCGTCATTGTCGCAATATAATGTTAACGGTGCATCTAACGGTACTGATTGGGCTAAGAAGAATAATCTTGTAGGAAAAACAGTATACGACACAATCATTGACATATCAAAAAATAAATATAATTCAAAAAAATGGATGCAGATTTTTGGCGGTGCAATGGTAGCATTGACAGGTATAACAGTTGGTGCCGGACTAATGTTCGGTCGTAAAGATAAAATAGAGCAGCAGGTAGAAGAAGAAAGCAGAAAAAATGTCTAACTACATTGATAAATTTTCAAATATTCAACCTACATCAAATTTTCAAAGATTTCCGGAAACTTTGGGTGTAGTTTCCGCTCCTCAGCAGCAATTTCTTCCAAGGCAGGAAGAAAAAACAAACATACTGCAGCAATTTCTTCAATATCAAGGAATTGTACAATCAGCAAGAATAAATTCCGTTAACGAAACACAAACTGTTTCAAAGCCTTATAAGAATAATTTAAGAACAAAATTTAAAAATAATGAAGCGGTAATAATGGGTGTTATTATGAGAACACTCGGTGCAAAGGATAATACTGGAAATCAGCTTATCAGAGAAGGTGATGTAAAAGGGAATTTTAATAATGCAATAGACAGGCTTGATGAGTTAAAAAATCTCGGTATAAATACTCTGCACGTATTACCCATACATCCTCCGGGTAAAAAGAATGCTTACGGAACGGCCGGTTCTGTTTATGCACCGCTCGACTTCTTAAAGATTGACCCTGCATTGGATGATCCGAATGATCCCAGAAGCGTAAAAGAAGAATTTAAAAACTTTATTAATGAATGTCATAAACGTGACATAAGTGTAATGCTTGACCTTCCAAGCTGTGCATCTTATGATTTATTCCTTAACAGAAAAGATTTAATGGCATTCAATAAAGACGGTACACCTCAAACACCGGAAGGCTGGAATGATATAAGACTTTTCGGCACCTGGAAAGATGAAACTAAACGTGAATTAAATCCTAATTTAGTTAAAATGCATCTTGATTATATCGATTTATTTGTTGGTGAATTGGGTGTAGATGGTATCAGAGCCGATGTTGCCAGAGCTAAACCCACGGAATTTTGGGATATTGTAATAAATCATGCAAGAGAAATAGATCCTGAATGTGCATTTTTAGCCGAAACATATACGGAAGAAGATGCGGAAGCTCAGGCTTATACAAAAAAAGACCGTCCCAGAGATTCTTTAAATTCAGGTTTCGACAGTATATACGGTCAATGGCATATATTCCATGATATGTCTAAAGCCTCTGAAGTAATAGATTATGTAAAACAATGTTTGGCTATGTCACAGGAGCTTGATGCAGGTAAATCTTTAATAGGTTCTTTCGGTACTCATGATGATGTATCCATAATGAATCACGGCGGTGTAGATTATGTAAATCTTGTTTCCGGTATTCAGGCAACTTTACCTATGTTAAATCCGTATTACTTTGACGGTTATCAATCCGGTGATACTTATGATTACGATTTTGATAAAAATACGGAAGATAGTCAAACAGATACAAATTCAAATAAATGTTATGTTCATCCGCATAAACCCGATATTTTTAATTTCTCACGACCTTTAATCGGTAAACATCCCGAAATAGGTGACTTTATGAAAAGTACACTGGAAGTAAGAAATAATCCAAAGTATCATAAAACTCTGACTATAGGTTCATTTATACCTTTAAAGGTTGACGGAGATAAAAACGATAAAATAATTGCTTATGCAAGACACTGGCATGGTAAGACTCTGCTTGTTGTAGCAAATAAAGATGTTAATTCAAAGGAATCCGGCAGTATTCAAATTCCCGGATTAAAAGATACTCAAAAATTAACAAATTTGTTCCCGTCTTATGGTGAAAATTCTACTATTCAAGCATCAGATGAAAGATTAAATGTAGAATTAGGCAAAGGCAGAGTACATTTATTTGAAATTGATACTCCTGACATTGAAAAATCAGGACTGAAAGTATTCAGACAGAAGCAATAGAGCAGACATTATGAATGTATCGTTTAATCCTGTTATGACCAATAAAAATACAATGAATTTCGGAAAAAAGGGCAATAAAAATCCTTTTGGCCCCATTGATAAACATCTTTCAAGGGATGAAAGCATTATTAAACGAACAAAAGAAGCTATATTCCAAGAGGCGGCACTCGGAGTTGCCGCTACTTGTCTGTTATATTTTAGAATTGAAAAAAATATTCTGAGGCATCAAGTAAATAAAAAAGCAGTAAAACAATATGAACGTATAAGAGTCGGTCAGCCGCCAGTGCGTCCTTTGCCTTTAGAAAAGTATTTTTCCAAAAAGAAACTTAAACAAGAAATTGAAAAACAGAAAAATAAAGCACAAGAACAAGCACAAAAACAAGCACAAAAACAAGCACAAAAACAAGCACAAAAACAAGCAGTTGTAAAAGATTTTGGTTTATCCTTGATATTTTAAATTACAATGAATTCCGAACTTGCCGAAAATTATATAGTTTAATATAATTGTTTTATGAGAATATTAGGTATTGATCCGGGGCTTGCTATTGTGGGCTGGTCAGTTATTGATATATCGGGAAATGAAAATATACTTGAAGCATCGGGTTCTGTTCAAACGGATAAAACAAGAACAGATTCTCAGCGTCTTTTGGAAATTGAAACCGATATGCAGACAATTTTGGATATTTACAAACCTGATATTGCAAGTATAGAAAAATTGTTCTATTTTAAAAATCAAAAAACGGTTATTCCTGTAGCAGAAGCCAGAGGGGTAATTTTATCGGTTCTTGAAAAAAATTCGGTGCCTATTTTTGAATATACACCGATTGAGGTAAAACAAATAATTACAGGTTACGGCAGAGCAACGAAGGATGAAGTTGCTAAGATAGTCCAAATGAGCATAAAATATAAAAAACTGCCAAAACTTGATGATACTTTGGATTCTATAGCTATTGCACTTTGTTATTCACGTAATAATATGAATATCGGAGAAATAAATGGACGATAAACAATTATTAAAAATAATTTGCATGTGTTCGATTATAACCGGTGCAATACTTGGTGTTTTACCTTTAGTTCCAAAATTAACAGGTATTGCTTTTTCAATTGTGATGTTTTTTTCTGCTCCTTTTATAATTATTTATCTTTATAAATTGAATTTAATTAAAGAACTTAATATTCCAAAATGTCTTACTATAGGTGCTTTTACGGGATTTTTCTCTTTTGTCGGATTTTCGATTGTATATTTCCCGATTGCTTTTATTTTATATTCTATTTTTAAAATAAGTTCCTTTTTATGGATAAAAGTAGTATTTACAAATATCGGATTTTTAATTCCAATGGTAATTTTAACAGCACTGTTATGCGGATTGATGAATATGTTTTCTGCATTTATGACATTATATTTATACGAGTATTTTAAAGGAAAAAAAGAGGTTTAAAATGGCATTTGAATCTAAAATAAAAACTATAGAGTGGCATGGTGAAGTTTCAAGGATGATAGATCAAACAATTCTTCCGAAGGAATTTAAACTGGTTGATGTCAAAACTACAGATGAGATGTATTCCGCAATAAAAAATATGATAGTAAGAGGAGCTCCCGCAATAGGTATAGCAGGTGCCCACGGAGTTTCTCTTGCCGCTATTGAACTTTCAAAACAAATCTCGGATAAAAAAAAATTTTTAGAAGCATTGAGAGAAAAAGCCGATTATTTAAAATCTTCAAGACCAACTGCTGTCAACCTTTATTGGGCAGTGGAAAAACAAATGAAATTAGCCGGCAGCATTAAAGGAACAATATCTGAAATAGTGTCTGCATTGAAAGAAAACGGTGTAAAACTCGAAAATGAAGATATAGAAATTAATAAAAAAATGGGTGATTATGGAGCCGAAGCAGTTCCAAAAGGTGCTGCAATACTTACACATTGTAATGCGGGTGCCTTAGCTACGGTTGGATACGGCACTGCACTCGGTGTTATAAGAAGTGCTTATGCTAAAGATTCTACCATTAAAGTTTTTGCTGATGAAACAAGACCCAGACAGCAAGGTGCAAGACTCACAACATGGGAACTTGCTCAGGACGGTATTCCTGTTACATTGATTACAGACGGAATGTGTTCTTATTTTATGTCTAAAGGTATGATAAATATGGTGGTAACAGGAGCTGACAGAATTGCGGCTAACGGTGATACCGCAAATAAAATAGGTACTTATACAGTTGCTATTGCCGCTAAATATCATAATATTCCGTTTTATATTGCAGCTCCTTTATCAACTATTGATATTTCAATAAAATCAGGCAGTGAAATTCCTATTGAAGAACGTAATCACGAAGAAGTTACACATATTAACGGCGATTGGATTTGTTCAAAAGACGTTAATATAATAAATCCTTCGTTTGATGTAACTCCAAATGAATTGATTACCGGAATTATTACAGAAAAAGGCATATTAAGACCCGATTATACTAAATCAATTAAAAAAGCATTTAATATATAGATTTAAAGTCTTTTAATTTTTATTAAGTTTTGTAATACGTTTCTAAGCCTTGTATTTCAGGATTTTAAACGAAATTTAAAAAAAAATAGGAATATATTACGAAATGTTAAAAAAATATGAAAAACCGCTAATCCATGTACAGTCATGGATTTCATGGTTATTAATTTATACTCTACATTTAAATTACTAGTCGTATTTAATAATGAACTCTTATCATTATTATATGGATATTGCTGAATTAAAAGTTATTAATATTAAATCAGAAATACTCTGCAGGAGTGCAGAGGATGATTTTTATTATTTTAATAAAATTAATTTGGCATACAAAAAACTAAAAGAAGCTGTTAATTTAACTCCAAACCATTTGAAAAGTCTTATTTTTCTTGCTGATGTTACATTTATAAAAGGTTATATAAAAAAAGCACTTGATTTATATTTAAAAGCAGAAACGATAAATAATAAAAACATTAAAATATTGGCATCTGCAGCTAATTGTCTGTACATAACTTCAGATTATACAAATGCACTTAAATATTGCAATAAAGCTATTTCAATGTTTGACGGAGAAAATTATATTGTTTTGGGTCAGGTATTTGAAATAAAAATGAATATTTTAATACTACAAAAAGAATATAAGCAGGCTTATGAAACACTTAAAACGGTAAAACGCATTTTTAATACATCTGATTTGAAATCAAACTCATTGTTTAACTATGAATTTTTAAATGAAAAAATAAGTATTCAAAAAAAAATACAAAAATCAAACTTAAAGATAGTATAATATTTTTAAAATATTAGGATGTATGTTTTGAAAAAGATTACCAAAAGAATAATATTGTTATTCATTACTTTAGTATTTGTATATTTAATTTTTGCGAATTTGGATATAAAAGAATTATGTAATGTAATAAAGGGATTTAATTGTATATATATCATACCTTTGATATGTTCTATATTATTTTCACTTTCACTTAGAGGATTAATATTTAAACAGTTGTTGCATAAAACAGTAAATCCGCCTCTAATTGAACTTGCACATTTATGTATAACTACTGCCGCAATGAATATAGTTTTTCCTGCACGAGCCGGAGATATATACAGAGCCTATTATATCGGTCAAAAATATAAAACAGACAAAGTTAAAGTATTTGGCACGGTTATGTTTGAACGAATATTTGATATAATTGCAGTTTTTTCATTTTTATTTATAGCAGTATTTATTTATCATAGAAATATTATTGCACTTCATTTATGTTCATTTGCAGGAATTTGCATGATTTTTGGAATTATTCTTGCAATCTTTGCATATAAATATAATAAGACCGATGTAATATGCCGGTTTATAATAACAAAAACAAAAAAAGTTCCTTTTTCCGGATTTATAGAAAAAGTTATATTGTATATTAATAGAATGTGTAATTCGTTTTTTATGGGATTTGAAGCAATAGACTCGCTGAAATATATGTTTTTTGCAATATTGACTTCATTTTCAATATGGTTTTTTGAATGTTTAAATTTTTATATCGTTATGCAGGGATTTAACTGTCATATACACTGGTCTGTAACCTTATTTTTAATAGGTTTTATAGCACTTGCCTGTATGATACCATCAACGTCTATTTTTATAGGACCATATCAAATGGCAGTAATAGCAGCATTTAATATGTATAATATAAATAAAGAAACAGCTCTGGCAATATCTCTGGTGGAACAATCCGTTGTTGTCATTGCAACAACAATTACAGCCGTATTGTTTTTTATTAAAAATAATATAACGTATAGAGAAATAAAAAATGATATGTCACGGTAGAACCGGAATTTTCGATTTTAAATATAATAAATAATATACAGTTTATTCACCATAAAGAAGCCAATCGGCAGATATGTTAAATTTTAATTTAAGAGTGCTTAACATATTTAAATCAAGCATCTTATTACCGTTAATAATATCATTTAATTCCTGTTCTTTTATATTTAAATCAACCGCTAAGTGCGATTGGGGAATATTATGTTGAATTAATAATGATTGAATTCTTTCTCCGACGGTTGAATAGTTTTTTAAAAACATTTCTCCTTCTCCCGTAACAAACCAATTGGCATTAATGTTTAAATATTTATGTAAATTTGCAATAAATTTAGCAGAACATAATCTTTCTTTTTGTTCATAACTCGTAATTGTTCTCTGCGGAATACCAATTTTGGAAGATAAATCTGCCAGTGATATATTCAGTATATTTCTGATTTTTTTCAAATTATCGGAATATAAATTTAATTCTTCTTTATCATCCATTATTTATCTCCATTGAAATATAAAAATTTATTAATTTTACATTATAGTGTTGACATTTTAACGCTAATGTGGTAATTTAATTTTGTAATCAGATTTCATATTTTATTTTGCAATGTAAAATTAATATGACTTTATATAATGAATAGAAATACGGCAAGAGTTGTATATATATCTTAGCCTGTATGTATTTATTTAAATAATAAATGAAAAGCAAGTGTAAAACAATAAACAAGTAATGTATTGTTGTTTTATTCGGTTGTGAGATTTTTTATGTTGAAAATTTTAGATTTTTATAAACAAGACGGAATAGGAAATCCGCCGTGGGATTATTACTTCCTCAAAAACTCAGACGAAAGAGAATACCCTTTGTATTTAGCAAAGCTGTTTTATATGAAAACAGGAGAGAAACTGCCGTTGAAGTATGATTTTAAAAATAAATCGTGGATTATAGATAAGAAAAGATGCAAAACGTTTAATCAAAAAATACAGTGGTTGAAACTTTATGATGCTACGGATTTAAAAAGAAAATGTACGGATAAAGTAGCGGTAAGAGATTATGTAGCGGAAAAAATCGGGTCAGAATATTTAAAACCTGTTTTGCAGGTGATACCGTCATTAAATTGTGATTGTCATGTCATTGCGAACCACAACAGCATATTAGGTGGTGAAGCAATCCAAGGGGAACGAAGTCAAAAGGCTGTG
>CAJONH010000137.1 GCA_905235825.1 Candidatus Gastranaerophilales bacterium | reverse complement strand
TGTTTTGCATCTTTTCTTATCAATAATCCACGATTTATTTTTAAAATCATACTTCAACGGCAGTTTCTCTCCTGTATTCATATAAAATAATTTAGCTAAATAACGGGGATACTCCTTTTCATCTAAGTTTTTGAGAAAGTAATAATCCCACGGCGGTTCACAGATATCTTCTCTTTTTAAATTCTTTATCATTTCTATTATTTTGCAAATCATTTGTTAATTGTCCTAAAAAATATCTATTTTACTATTACGTATTATAAATACGTAATCAATACTAAAATATAATACACATGTATATTATAACAATTTTTATGTATTTACAAGACGTAAAAATAAAATTTTATTAAATTATACTTAGATTATGAATAGAAAATTAATATATAAGCAGCTTGGTAATAATATAAAGAGAAGACGTAAAGAACTTGGTTATACTCAGGAGGTTTTGGCAGAAAAAATAAATAAGGGAATTAATTTTATAGGCAAAATTGAAATAGCATTTTCTAAACCGTCTTTTGATACTATAATAGACATTTCTTATGCTCTTGATATAAAACTTAAAGATTTACTTAATTTTGACAAAAAATAATTTTTGCAAGCATTTTATCTTTTTGACTGCTAAAATTCATAATTTTAACTTTTTGTAATGTATCTTTAAATTTATCATCAGCATCAATCAGTACATTTACATAGTTTCGTGTAACGCCTTTCAGTAAATTAGTGTGTTTATCCCGTTGTTTTTCAATAATAACTTCGTCTTCTTTTCCTATATTTGCTTCTAAAAAATTATTCAGTTTTTTGTCGGATATTTCTTGTAAAATTGAGCATCTTGCTTTTTTGGTATTTTCATCAATCTGATTAGGAAGTTTATCTGCAATGGTTCCTGTTCTTCTTGAATAGGGAAAAACATGCATTTTGGAAAGGTTTAATTCTTCAAGATTTTGTTTTGTTATTTGGAAATTTTCATCAGTTTCTCCCGCAAAACCTGCAATTATATCACTGCCTATATAACTAAGCGTGAATTTTTGATTTATATATTGAACAAGTTCTTTTATTCTTTCGGCATTGTAAGGTCGATTCATTGCCTTTAAAGTTTCATCGCAGCAGGATTGAAGGGACAGATGAAAATGCGGACAGAATTTTTTTGATTGAGATAAAAAATCAATAAATTCGTCAGTTAATTCTGTAGGATTTAGTGAACCTAATCTGTATCTGTGTATATTCGTATCTTCAATTTTTTCCAATAAATTCATAAGCGTTTTCTGATTTTCAAAATCGAGTCCCCATTGTCCTATGTGAATACCGGTAAGAACAGTTTCATAGTAGCCTTCACTTGCAAATAAATTTATTTGTTCGGTTATATGCTCAATTGAATCCGAACGGTTTTTGCCTCTTGCAAAAGGTATTGTGCAGTATGAACACCTGTTATTACATCCGTCCTGAATTTTAACGGAAGCTCTTGTTCTGTGTATTTGATGAAGTTTTTTATATCTGAACAGTTCATGTGAAAAAATATCTGAAACGCTGTATTTTATATCATTTTCAATAATTTTAACTATATCATTCTTTTCATAATTTCCGATGACAAAATCAGATATATTTAGTTTAATAAGTTTTTCCTTTTGTAATTGTGCCATGCATCCTGTTAGAACAGTTTTAATTGCAGGATTTTCCCGTTTTGCACGTCTTAGATATGCTATATTTTTATTATCCGCAATATGTGTAACGGAACAGGAATTTAAAATATAGTAATCTGCTTCTTTTATATTATTTGTTTCAACATAATTATTATTAGTCAAAATTTCTGCAATTAAAGCTGATTCGACTTGATTTGTTTTGCACCCCAATGTTTTAATTAAAAATTTTTTCATAAATTAATTCTTCCAATTCATTTTATATTTCAATTTGTTCATTTAAATTTCATTAAAAATTTTTAGAATTTTTTTATCGAAATCAGATAACTCTGTTCCTAAAAACTTTTCAAATAAATCGGGACGTTTATTTTTTGTAACGATAAACTGCTGCAATCTGCGCCATTCTCTTATTTTTTCATGATTACCGTTTAATAATATTTCGGGTACACATAAACCTTCATATTCTCTGGGTTTTGTGTAATGAGGATGCTCCAATAAACCGTCGTAATGTGAATCATTTTCAAAAGACTCATCATCTCCAAGCACTCCCTGTAATAATCTTATTACACTGTCTATTATGCATAAAGCCGGAAGTTCGCCTCCTGTCATAACAAAATCGCCTATAGAAATCTCCTGTGCCTCTGATAATTGAATAATTCTTTCGTCAAAACCTTCGTAATGTCCGCAAATTATGATTAATTGTTCAAATTTAGAAAATTCTTTAGCCATAGATTGATTAAAACACTCTCCCTGCGGAGTCATTATTATTGTCTTAGAATTTTTCAATTTGGGAATACTCTTTAATGCATCAATATACGGCTGACAAGCTAACAGCATGCCTGCTCCGCCGCCATAAGGAGTATCATCAACTTTTCTATGCTTATCAAGTGTATAATCACGAGGATTTACCGGATTTATTTCAATTATTAAATCATTTAAAGCACGCTTTATAATACTATAATTACAGGCTTCTCTAATCATATCGGGAAACAGAGAAAGTACATCAAATCTCAATTTATCAGCCCTTCAATATTATTAACAACAATTCTTTTATTTTTCAAATCGACAACAGGAACAATAGCCTTTACAAAAGGAACAAGATGTTTTTTACTATTACTGTCGGTTACTTCAATAATGTCATTTGCAAGGTTTTCTCCCACGGCACTGACGGAACCTAAACACGCACCATCCTCATCAAAAACATCCATTCCTATTAAATCGCTTATTAAATATTCATCGTTATCAAGGCTTTCTTCAACTTCCGACTTTGGCAAATATAAATCGCATCCTTTATATAGCTCAACATCATTTACGGTTGAAAACTCTTTGAATTTAACTATAGCAAAATGTTTGTGAAAACGAACCGAAACAACATTTAATTCTTTATAATTACCGTCCTTTTTTACAAAAATCTTCTTTAAATTTACAATACGGTTTTCACTTCCTTTTGTAAAACCAAGTTTAGCTTCACCTTTAATTCCGTGAAAATTTAAAATTTTAGCAACTGAAATTAAATCAACACTCATTATTCTTTAGTCTTTTTATATTCAGCAGGAGCATCTTCACGTTCCTGATTCCATCTGTCAAGTCCCATTTGCTTTCTTATTAAACCAATACCAACGTGAACTCTCCATTCATCCATTTTTAACTGCACCGCAATAATTTTATGACATCCTATAGGAGGAAGCGGAAGCAGAGGTTCATATAAATTTTTAATTGCAAATAACTGATCCGGAGATACAGCCAATTTACGTTTTGGAAACGGAAGTTTCGGAAGCATTAACTTTTGTCTTACCAAATTAATACCAAAGAAAACTTTTCTCGGTTCAAGCCCGATAGCCTGTCCTATTACTTCATGAACATCGGGATTAGGAAGCGGAAGTGCTTTTTTATACAAAATTTCAATTTGTTCCAACTGTTCTTTGCTGACAAGTAATTGTTTTTGGCGTTTTGGTTTCGGAGCACCTCCTCTTTGAGGACGACCTGACGGTCTGTTATTGTTAAATCCGCCCTGCCGATTATTAAATCCGCCTTGCCTTTGAGGTCTTTGACCGCCCCGATTATCATTATACCTGTTATTATATCCTCTTTGACCGTTATTCATTGAGCCTTGGCGATTGCGATTATCACGCTGTCCGAACCCTCTGCTGTTATTTCTGTTAAAAGAAGGTCTGTCACCGCTTCTTTCATTGCGGTCATAGCTTCTGTACGGTCTTTCGTTTCGATTGTCATCTCCGAAAGAATATGAATTTCTTTGTGTTTGACTATCCTGTGACGGCATTGCTTTTGATGCTTCGTTTGAAAGCTCCTCCGTATATTTTTTATCAGAGTACAAACAATCGGGGCAAATTACCCTCTTAGGATTTTTTGTTTCAAATTCTTTTCCGCACTTTATACACTTATTTACATACATTAGAAATGTCCCTTTTCCTTAAAAGCAAATATATATTCTCTCCCGTCATTCGGATAATGTCTGCTCACTTTTTAATACAATGTTGATTAGAAAATTTACTCTACCTGATTATTTAAAAAATAAACATGCAATTGCAATATCTATTCTACACATAAATACAAAAGATTACAAGTACTTATTTCAAAGTATACAATATAAAAATAAAAATATTGTAAAATATTCAATACGATAATAAAATATTTGTTATGTACGGGAAAACAAATATAGAGTCTTTAATATTAAAAACAGGTGATGAGTTACTTTGTTATAAAGACAGTATTGTAATTTCATTTAAAGGAAAAAGAAAAGTTTTAAGCACCTCAAGTTATAATGGCGGCTACAGTGAAGATTTAACGGCGGTATATAATCATGATTTATCCTTAAATAAAACAAAACCCTGTAATTTAATCGCAAAAAATTATAATGAATATATGCGGAATATTTCATTATTTTTAGGATTAAATCCCGAAAAAGTAAGCGGAATGGGAACGACTGCACAAATGAAAAATGCTTCCGTAATTTCAATGTCTTACGAAAAACTAACCGTCAGTGCAATTGTTACCGGCGGAATTGAAACAAACGCAGGCAGAGCAGGCGATGCGGCCGAATTTTGTCAAACATGTGAAAAACCTTTACACGGTACTATTAATATAATGCTTGTTATAGATGCCGATATGTCCAAAGGTGCTGTTACAAGAGCTTTAGTTACATGTACGGAAGCAAAAACAGCAGCTCTGCAGGAGCTTATGGCGGACAGCAGGTTTTCTAACGGTCTTGCTACAGGTACTGGAACAGACCAAACAATTATTGTCGTTAATGCAAATTCCCCCGATTATTATGAAAGTGCCGGAAAACATTCAAAAATTGGAGAACTTATAGGTAAAACCGTTATAACGGCAGTAAAAGAAGCAATTTCAAAACAAGGTCAACGCACTTTTGAATCAGAGCATAATCTTATGCGTCGTATTCGACGGTTTGGAGTGACAGAAGAAAGCGTTTTTCTCAAATATAAAGAATTAAACGAAAATTTATCCGTATCCGAAAATAAATTTTATGAAATTCTAAAACAAACTGCTTCATTACCTTTTGTTTTTACTTACGGAATTTTATATATTCATCTCATTGACGAGTATTTGTGGAAACTCACAAATATAAATGAAACAAGGCAGACTGCATCGGAAATAATAAAAATATTATCTCAAAAATTAAAAATAACAGAAGAAATACCAAATTCACAAATAATTGAATCAATGAAAGAAATCGAATATTTATTGGTTTTAGCTGTAAAAAATAAAATTAAAAAATTACAGTCGGAAAATAAAAAATTCGTCCGAACAAAAATTCACGATAAGCCGAATGAAATGAGGTGTGAGTGAATTTTTGAGAGTGGCGACTTTAAAAAGTGAGCA
>CAJONH010000136.1 GCA_905235825.1 Candidatus Gastranaerophilales bacterium | reverse complement strand
TTTACCTCTAACAAAACGATTGATTATCGTTTTGTTAGGCAAGAGTACTGCGTTGTTGCAAACTATTGCCCTCTGATAATCTGGCTTTTGCCCTAACGAAAAAACGCAAATGCCGTCCAAAAATCCGCTAAAGCATCAGTAAAACAAGCATTTAGACTTATTTACCGTAATATAATATATAAATATTTTTTTTAATGTTAAAATCTAATTATGTAAGAAAGGAAACAGTTATGTATTGCTCAAATTGCGGAAAAGAAATAGATGATAAAGCGGTTGTTTGTATCCATTGCGGTTGTGCAACGGCAAATGCCGGAGTTTTGAAAAATCTCGATAAAAATATGATTGTAGCTCTTTTATTATGGTTCTTTTTCGGATATCTGGGTCTGCACCGTTTTTATTTAAAAGATAATTCCGGCGGAATAAAAATGTTATTATGCTTTTTTTTCAGCTGGCTTGTAATTCCTGCTGTAATTCTTTTTGTCTGGTGGATTATTGATTTATTTAAAATTATTGACGGAAGCATAAAACCTAAAGATGAGTCTTCTATATAATAATGTTAAGATATATTATGGATATGATAATAAATATGTTTTGGTATATAATTGTAAATAAAATTAAATATTACTGCATATAATAACAAATTATTTTATAATGGTGCTTTGTATAAATGGCGACATGGGATTGGAGAAAAATATGCCCGGTGAAATTTTAATTGAACGTGAACTTAACGGCAATAAAGAAAATAACTTAAATAATATTGCATTTAGGATTGTTGACGGACTAAAAGATATATTGGAAGAAGACAGACATCAAAAACAGCCTTTAATTCTTTCTCTCAATGAGCAAATGCTTATTAAACTGGTAAAAGAGTTTATTATAAATAAACAGCGTCAATGCCTTATCGGGATAACAGGAGAATCGGCATCGGGTAAAACTACTCTTGTTAATTACATTTCTAAGGCATTAAGAAAAAAATTATATAATGAATCATATACAAGTTTGTGCTGTGATGATTATTATAAAGATACCTCCGCCGAATTAAAAGCGGCAGGCAGTTATGAAGAATTATATAAAACAGGTTTCAGCTTTGATAAACCCGAAGCAATTAATTTGGATTTGATGAGAGCTCATTTAATCAGCTTGAAAAACGGCTGCGGAGTTAATGCTCCCGAATATGATTTTATAACTTGCGAAAGTATTCCGAACAGAGCATATAAAAATCCGACAAAAGCAATATTAGCAGAAGGTCTTTATGTTTTAGGCGAAGAACTTGTCGATTTGTTTGATATAAAAATTTATGTTTTTACTCCTTTTGAAAAAATAAAGGAAAGATGGTTTACAAGAGCAATATTAAGAGGAAAATCCGGTGTTGCTGCAGAACATCAATTTAATGACGTTAATGCAACCGCACAAATATACATCCGCCCTACAATGAAAAATGCCGATATTGTTATTAACGGTTTGACAGGTGCTGACTATATTGAAGAAATGACTACAAAAATTGTTGATTTAATTAGTGATGTAATAAATTTTTATAAATAACTGTTATATTGACTTTTAAATAAATTAAAAAATATAGCTTATATTACTTTTTTTAATTGTCGAATGTTATTCTGCAATTTTTCTGTTAATTAAATTAGCACTATAACCGGCTCCAAATCCGTTATCAATATTAACAACGGTCATACCCTCCGCACAAGAATTAAGCATTGTTAACAATGCAGATAATCCTTTAAATGAAGAACCGTAACCCACCGATGTGGGAACGGCTATTACGGGAGAATTAACCAGTCCGGCAATTACTCCGCCTAATGCCCCTTCCATACCTGCAACTGCAATAATAACGTTTGCTTTTTTTATCTTTTCTATATTATCGAGAAGTCTGTGTATACCTGCAATACCGACATCATAATATTTTTTTACATTACTCCCGTAAAATTCGGCAGTTGCAGCAGCTTCCTCCGCAACGGGAATATCTCCCGTTCCCCCTGTACACACGGCTATTTCTCCGATTTTATTTATGGGATTTTGAATTAAAGTTAAAGTTTTGGCATTTTCATTATATTCAACATCTTTCAGCTTTGATTTCACCGCTTTATATTGTTCTTTAGAAGCTCTTGTACCAAGTATATTTTGACCGTTCTCCTTAAAAGTTTTATATATTTTTATAAGCTGCTCATTTGTTTTGCATTCGCAAAATACCGCTTCACTGTAACCTCTGCGGCAGACTCTTTCAATGTCTAATTTTGCACAGTCTATATCTTCATATCTTTCCATATTGGTTTATCCCCGGTATTATTTAATATTAATTTTAAATCATTTTTGTGTTCACGCTCATAATGTTTTTTTGTTTCATATCTGTTAAGCAGTGCAACACCTGCCGCTATTGCCATTGTATTTATAAAAAATGTAGTTCCGTATGCGGCATTTTTTGCTTTTATTGCTTGTTTACGCTTTTTGTCAGGCATTTTTATAATATCCTCATAAGACTTAATATTGCCTTTGTTAAAAATATCTGTTCCGAATATTCTATCTGCCGTTTTATGAATGGGATTTTGAATAAGTCTTTCACCAAAAAACATTAAAGGAACCGTAATAGAAAAACGACGAGCATTCTCTTGAACTTCATATTTATCACGGCTTGCATAAAAATAACTTGCAATACTGACGGGATAAATTAATGCCCCGTAGTGTTTGAGTTCAAGGTCGCCCGATTTTGTAAAATCAAAATGTTTTATGGTTTTATCAATTAGAGGTTCAATTTTTTTATAAAAGTTTTTATTTTTTGATAAGGATAAGACTCCAATCACTGCCCCTATGGAACTTGCTGCTATTATTGAGAGTTTTTTACATAAACTTTTGGCTTTTTCTTTTGCCTGTTCTGTTTTTTGTTCGTGCTTCGTTTTATCAAGTTCAACAACATTTGTAAAATTTTCTTTACCTGTTTTTCCTAAAGTTACCATATTTCTGATTGGTGCAATTGCAAAAACAGCAGGCAGAATAATTCCGAAGGCAGAAGCAATTTGTCCGAATTTTCCGAGTTTTATTTTCTTTTTGAGATTTTTATCAATGTTTTCCATTTCCTGCATAGGTTTAGTCATAAGTTCTTTTTCAATTCCCAATTTTTTTGAAAAAATACCCGCACTTCCCTTTGCAAAAAAAGGTGCTGAAAAATAAAACAACGCTGATTCCGTTAATTCGGCAATACTTATTTCTCTTGACTCATCACTGCTTCTTGATACTGAAAGTCTTGCCAAAAGACAACCGCCCGTATCACGGGCAAACATACCGACTGATGAACTCGTTTCAAGCGTTTTTAATATATTCCCCGTTAGTCCTATCCCGCTCATTCTTCACTCTTTTCTGTTTTACGGCTAAAAATAAGCCCGAGTTCAAACAAAGCATAAGTTGGTATAAATAATAATATTTGGCTTATTATATCAGGAGGTGTTAATAATGCAGAACAAATTAACAATAAAACTATTACATATCGTCTTTTAGAACTGACTGTTTCATAAGAAAGTATTCCCCAGTGTATTAAAAGATTTGTTATCAATGGAATTTGAAACATCAAACCAAATACGAATGCAAGGTTTAATGCTAAATTAACGGTATTTGCCACACCAAACATTGCAATAACATTATTTTGTGCAAAATTTAAAGCAAAATTAATAATCAAAGGAAAAATTACAATTAAACAAAATGAAACTCCGGAAATAAATAAAAAACTTGATGATAAAACCATTATTTTTATAAATTTTTTTTCATTATCATATAATGCGGGTAAAAGATAATTCCACAACTGTTTTGCTATAAAAGGAAAACATACAGCAAGCGAAACTAAAAACGAAAGTTTTAATTGAATTAAAAAAACCTCCATCGGTGCAAAGTAATATAGTTCTTTGTCCTTTAAAAAAGTATTAATAATTAAATCAAGTATTTTAGGAGAAAAATAAAATGCAAACGGCAAAGCAGCCGCAACCGATAAAAAACAGCTGATAAGAGTTTTTCTCAGTTCTTCAAGATGTTCAATAAGACTTTTATCTTTATCTTCCGGATTTTTATTCATTTAAACTTCCGGATTTTTAACATCATCTTTTAACTTATATTCTTCGGGTTTTTCCTGTGCGGCTTCAATCTCATTTTTTAATTCTTCCGCTTCTTTTTTTATTACTTCTTTTGCCTTTTTGTATTCATAAGAAGCACGCCCGAATGCTTTAGCCAACTCAGGTATTCGTTTACCTCCGAATAACAGCAGCACTACAATAAGAATTAATACTATTTCAGGTATTCCTATAGACATGTTTTTCCCTCTTGACACTTATATCTTCTAAAATTTTACACTGAAAATAAAAAATATAAAATATCGTCCGAACAAGAATTCACGATAAGCCGAATGAAATGAGGTGTGAGTGAATTTTTGAGAGTGGCGACTTTAAAAAGTGAGCACGTTGCCGGCGGGGTTG
>CAJONH010000135.1 GCA_905235825.1 Candidatus Gastranaerophilales bacterium | reverse complement strand
CAACCCCGCCGGCAACGTGCTCACTTTTTAAAGTCGCCACTCTCAAAAATTCACTCACACCTCATTTCATTCGGCTTATCGTGAATTTTTGTTCGGACGATTTATTCTGTTTAAATTTTTACTATTTTTAATCATAAAATTAATTATATATTGATTTTATCCGTTATTTCCCGAATTTCTTGAGCTATTCTTCTGTCTGTAGCAATATCTGATTTTATTTTGTCATAAGAATGCATTATAGTCGTATGTTTGCGGTTGAAACAAACACCTATTGCAGGAAAACTGTCATCTGTCATTTCTCTTATTAAATATGCTGCAATATTTCTTGCCTTCGCTATACCTGCTTCCCTGCTGCTGCTTTTTATATCTGAAACGGAAACATTGTAATATCCGGCTACTATGTCTATTATTCCTGACATAGTTACAGGTTTTCTGTTTTCTTTATAGCCTATAATTTTTTTTACTGTATCGATATTAACAGGAAGTTCATTAATTGATGTAAATGCACTGACCCTGTTAAATGCTCCCTCTAACTCTCTTATATTCTTATTGTATACGGAAGCTAAAAATGCGGTTACATCCTGAGGCAGTTTTGTATTACTGTCCTCTGCAAGTTTTTTTAATATCGCCATTCTTGTTTCTGTATCGGGAACTTGAACATCTGCCAATAAACCCATTTGAAATCTTGATTTTAATCTGTCAGGAGAATTTTTTAATTCTTCAGGCGGTCTGTCAGACGTAATTACTATTTGTTTCCCTGAATTATACAGACTGTCAAATGTATTAAAAATTTCTTCTTCCGTTCTTTCTTTGCCTTCTATTAATTGAATGTCATCTATTAACAGTACATCGACTTTTCTGTATTTATTTCTGAAATCATTCATCTTTTTATTGCGGTCATTTGCTTTATCAGCTCCTGAATATATAGAATTTATAAGGTCATTTATAAATTCTTCCGTTTTTATGTACTTTACTTTTAAATTTTGCTTATGGAACATAATATCAGCCCCAATAGCCTGTAATAAATGAGTCTTTCCCAGCCCTGAACCTCCGTATATAAATAAAGGATTAAATTTCTGCCCCGGTTTATTTGCTACCTCAATAGCTGCTGCGTATGCAAATTTATTATTCGCTCCAACAACAAAATTTTCGAACTTATATTTTAGGTTTAAATGACAATCCGATTGCATTTGCATTAAACCATCGTATTTTGAAGGTTTAGGTCTGTTCTCCAGATTTTTTATATATTCTTTGTCTTCCTCTTTTTTTGCCTTTTTTTGCTCAGCTTCAATCTTTTTTCTTAGTTCTTCATCATATACAACTTTAAACAAAACTTCTTTATTACAAACTTGTGAAAGTGCCGATATAATTTTCTTTTTATCTTTATTCAACAACTCTACGGCAAGATTATTCCCCGTAAGTACGCAAAAACAATTATCCTCGAAAGAATGAGGTACTAACGGTACCACCCACGAATTATACGAGGTTGCAACAATTTTGTCCTTTAAAATTTCAAGAACTTTATCCCAAATGTCTTTAATTATTGAGTCTTCCATTACCTTATTTCTTTTTATTATATCAGCCCTGAGGCATATATATACCAAAGGGCTGTTAATAATATTTTAGTTTGTTTTAACCGTTAATCTTAAATGAAGCTCACGCAGCTGTTCTTCTGTTGCAACAGCAGGAGCATCCGTCATTAAACATTTTGCATTTGAATTCTTCGGAAATGCTATAACATCACGAATTGAATTTGTTTTTGCAAGTAATGCTACAACTCTGTCCAATCCTAATGCCAAACCGGCATGCGGCGGTGTTCCGTATCTGAATGCATTAATCATAAATCCGAATTTTTCTTGTGTTTCTTCTTCCGATAATCCTAATGCTTTAAATACACGCTTTTGAATTTCTCCGTCGTGTATTCTTACACTTCCTCCGCCTAATTCGTTACCGTTATATACTATATCATAAGCAATTGAACGGCAATGAGCAGGATCTGTTTCCATTTTGTCTATATCTTCTTTATTAGGCATTGTAAACGGATGGTGAACTGATACATATCTGTTATCTTCCTCAGAGTATTCAAACATCGGGAAATCTACAATCCATAAAAGAGCATGTGCATTCGGGTCAATTAATCCCAATTTATCTCCGAACCAGAGTCTTAATCTTCCCATTACATCATAAGTAACTTTCGGTTTATCGGCTACAAAGAATATAATATCGCCTGCTTTTGCACCGGCTCTCTCCTGAATTTGTTTAGCTTGTTCTTCCGATACAAATTTTAATACGGGAGATTTTGCCGTTCCGTCTTCCAAATAAATAATGTTTGCAAGTGCTTTTGCACCATAAGAAATTGCAAGTTTTGTAATATCATCAAGTTCTTTTCTTGAATACTTTGCACCGCCTTCGATTTTAATACCTCTAACGATACCGCCTTTTTTAAGAACATCCTTTACAATATCAAAGTTAGAATTCATTATGATATCACCGATATCAAAAAGTTCTAAGCCGAAACGAACATCAGGACGGTCACTTCCGTATTTATCCATAGCTTCTTGATATGTCATAACCGGAAGTTTATCCGGAGTTTCATAATCAACAAGACGGAATACTTCTTTTAAAAGACCTTCTACCATATTCATAATGTCCTGTTGTTCAACAAATGACATTTCCATATCAACCTGCGTAAATTCAGGCTGACGGTCAGCTCTTAAATCTTCGTCACGGAAACACTTCGCTATTTGATAATATCTTTCAATACCGCCTACCATTAATAATTGCTTAAAAATTTGAGGTGATTGAGGCAGTGCATAAAATTTTCCCGGTTGAACTCTGCTTGGAACGAGGTAATCTCTTGCACCTTCAGGTGTTGTTTTAATTAATATCGGAGTTTCAACCTCCATAAAATTATGTTCGTCCAAATATTTACGAATGGTCTTAACTATATTGTGTCTTAATTTTAGACAATTTAAAACTTTTTCTTGTCTTAAATCCAAATAGCGGTATTTTAACCTTACATCTTCCGATACATCTTCCGCATTTAAAGGGAAAGGTAAAACCGCAGAAGTTGATAAAATTTCAAGTGATGTAGGATATACTTCAATTTC
The DNA here is from genome assembly GCA_905235825.1 of Candidatus Gastranaerophilales bacterium. Classification (GTDB taxonomy): domain Bacteria; phylum Cyanobacteriota; class Vampirovibrionia; order Gastranaerophilales; family Gastranaerophilaceae; genus Avigastranaerophilus. Next base: position 2,653 of record CAJONH010000135.1, on the reverse strand, counting down.
TCCCGTAGCTAATTTTTCATTAAAAGTTTCTTCAGGTCTTAATGAAACTTTTCCCGTAGCTTTTATAACAAATTCATCTCTTAATTTTTGGAAAACATCATAAACCTCCGGATTTTTGGAAGGGTCTGATACTAATTGAAATAAGCCTGATTTATCTCTTACTTCTACAAATATAATACCGCCTAAATCTCTAACGGCAGATACCCAGCCTGCTATTGTGATTTCTTTTCCTATTTCATTTTTGGTTACTTCTCCGCATCCGTGCGTTTTCATTGATGTTGTTGTTAACATAATTCTTTTCCTGTTCTCTCACTATAAGTAAAATTTAAATCAAAAAAATTATTTTTTCAACTCCAATTTATGTTGTTAAAATAATGGAAAAACGGGAATTATATAAACAGCAGCTAAAAATGTTGCATTAAGTTCGTAAATTTAGATCGGAAAGGGGCGAAAAGCCCCTTTCGTCCTTTAATATTTATTTTTTATAATTCCAGTCTTGATGTATCCGTAAGCTCTGATATCGTTGTATCAAAAGCAGCTGCAATTTTTAAAAGCATATATAGTGTCGGTGAATTTTCATTTCGCTCAATTGCTCCGACTGTATTTTTATTGATTTTTGCAAAATCTGCCAGCTGTATTTGCGACCAATTCCTTTTTGTTCGTTCCATTTTTATTTTTAAACATATTTTTTTATGTATTTCATCTATTTTATTATTCATAGAAACTATTATAATAGTTGACAAAATTTTTTCAGACTGATATATTGGTGATAATAACCAATATATCAGTCTGAATTTCTGAATATATATGAAGTAAACTATGAAAATATGTAAGTATTAAATCAAGTTTTTTAAATTCTATATTTACGTAGTAATGCGGGCAATCCGCCCGCTTTTTTTGCGGATTTCAGCTGTAGGGTAGACTTGAGTCTACCGAATACAAAAGAAAAGGAAACATAACATGTACGAATTTTCGGCACCAATGCTATACTCAACAGACGATATTAACAAAATAATCGATATTAACAATCAGGTTGAAAAAAGTAAAATAACAAGTTTTTATTTTAGTCTGCCTTCTTCCTGTGAATTATTTACTATCTTTGAACAGTATAGAAATAACTTGGCTGAACGCTCCGATTTTAATTATTGGAAAGACCTTATTAAGTATAGTCTTGATAAAGGTGTCGATTTTATTTATAACCTCAATAACCCTAAAAACTTACCTTTAGAAGATGTAAATTTCCTTCGGGAACTTGAAAAACTTGATACTTTATTATCCGAATTAAAAACAATCGGAGTAAATAAACTTCGTGTTGCAAATCATAAACTTTTAAGTTATTTATCAGAAAAATACAAATATTTTACTTTATATGCTTCAACAAGTTTTGAATTTAAATTAATAAAAGAATATCAACAATTTATCAGTATTCATCCTTTTGTAAAACAGATAGTTCCAAGTCACGATGTTAATAAAAATTTTAAATTACTTGAAAATTTAAGAAAGAATAATCCGTACATTGATTTGGAGTTAATTGTAAATGAAGGCTGTATCTCCGGATGTTCAATGCGTTTTGACCACAGCTGTGAAATTATGGGAAAACCAATAAACATAAAGGATAAATATTTATCAAACCTTTATTACAATAAATTCTGTGAGAATTTAATTGGTAAAAATCCTTTCATTTATTTATGTAAATCACAAATTATATACCCTTGGGAACTAAAAGAGTACGCTAAAATCGGAATAACAAAATTTAAATTGACAGGCAGGGAAGATTTTAAATGGAATTGTGAAAAAAGCATTAAGTCTTATTTGTTATATTTAAAAGGTGTTGATGATACAAAAAATATAGATGAAGAAAGCATAAATTCTATTATTCACCACATTAATTCATATATGTTTTTTAATCAATTTAAAATTAAAGATATAAAAAATCTTTTACCGAATATTAAATATTTTATAAAACAAGGACATTTATGCGGTTCAATTTGCGGTAATACTTGTTTATATTGCAGTAAATGTGCCAAAAATATAGAAAAATTATTTAGAAGACAATTAGAAGAAGCCGAAAAAAGAGAAATACCCGTATGTATTTGTTGAGCAAGCTGACCCGCTGCGACATCCGATTAGATTATAACTCAAACAGCTCGAAAATAGTGGCTGAATTATCTAATTCCAGCCGTTTCGATAATATACACCGTATCCTTGACAGGCATATCCTTCATAAGTACATGTATGGGAACAATTTGCATTGCATAAAGAACGTACGTAATCCCAGCTGTATCCTGTAATATTTGCTCGTGTACCTGAAGATGATGACCATGATTTTACTTGCGATGAACTCGGAAAGTAATCCCAATCCATATACGGAATGTTGCCGCTGCTATAACAACATACGTGCGGACTAATATAGTCGGGACTTTCTATTATTTCTTCATATAAGGAAATAATATCCCTGTTCTGCAAACCTTCTATATTTTCAATATTCAATTTTTATCTCCTATATTTAATAATTCGCCAAGTTTTTTATTGATTTTTTTATTATTAAATTTGTTAAATCCTGAAAATGGAGTAAACGTTAGTTCTTCAAAATATATCTTATTTTGAAAAATCATCCAGTCTGTGCGTACAAAATCAAAATCCTTTGATAATT
>CAJONH010000134.1 GCA_905235825.1 Candidatus Gastranaerophilales bacterium | reverse complement strand
TTTTCGTATTGTAGATTTTGCTTTTGATTTTTCGTATTGTTTTATCATCTACATATATATAAAGTATATATCTTTTAAATAATTGCTTCTTTTATGTTGTAAAAATGAGATAAAATTGAAAATGCCCATAAACAGGCTGATACAATGCTTCATAAATCTTAATATAACAATTAAATATTAATTTTTTTTATAATATTGTGAATGAATTTCAGTGAAGAATGATTATTCGTGACGTTAAACTGAACTGTACTATTTTATTTTTTTTAATGAAGAAATATAGTTATTGTTTACAATATCGCCTTCAACTCTTGTAAGGAAAATTTGGCAGTCTTTTTCATTTGCATCAATTTCGGGAAGTTCCGCCAGTTCAACCGAGTAATAATTTGCATCATTTCTGCTGTTTAACGGTATTCGGTTTGAGAGTGAATTTAGCGAAATTTTTCTTAAAAATCCCGTAAAACCTTTTTTTACGTCAGAAAATTTAGTATAAATTCTAAGTGAAGTATCACCGTTATCTATATTGTATCTGCCTGCAATATAATTGCTCAGATGAGGGGAATACGTTTTAATATTTATTCTTGTAAGTACATTGTTATTTAATTTTAATGTACCTGTGATTTTATCAAAATTACCTGCGGGAATATTTACTATATCTGCTATTATTGCAGGACTTATCATTGTAAATGTATTTCTTAAAAGGGAAGCACATTTCATCACGTATTCAATCAGCCCTATTTTTTCAATAGTTCCGTTTAAAACTCTGAATTTAATTATTCCGCTTAATTTCATTGTTTCGTCCGTTGATAAATCAAGGAATCCGCTTGCTTTTCCGGTGATTTCACGGTCTAAATCCAAAAGAGCTTTTGCCGTAATATCGGAATTTACATCTTTTACACCGAGTTTTACGTTATATTTTTTATTTATTAAATCAAAAGATGAAACCAGAGATGAAAACCCTTGTGCAAAATCAAATTTATTTGATTTTATGTTTATGATTCCGTCTTTGTTTAAACTTAAATCAGCATCAAGATTTGCGAACTCAATATCTTTATAGTTTCCTTTATCTAAATGAAATTTGCCTTTTTCAATTATTATATTGCGAATGTCGAATTCATTTCCGCTTTTTTCAACATTTATAATACCCTCATCTGTTGCAATAACATTTTCTTCTGCTTGATTATTAAAAACTTCAAGAACTTTTAAAAGATTGATATCAGCAAGAGATAAGTTAATATTTTTTATAATAATCGGAAATTTAATTTCGTTTAAAATATCACCTTTAAAGTTAAATTTTGCACGTCTGTAACCGCCGTTTGAATTAAGATGAATTAAATTGTCTTTTGCTTCTATAACAGCTTCTTTTATAAATATTTTTTGAGAGGGAATAATAACTTTATTCATATTCATGTAACCGTTAAGCACGGGAATTTTTCCTCTGTTATCAATAACAAGATTTCCGCCTATTTCTCCTTTTTTAAATACTTGCTGTTTTAGAACCGAATTTAACAGTTCGCTTGGCAGGGGTTTAGGTATTTTAAAACCTAAAAATTCAATATAATTATTATTTGCTATATTTATTCTGCTTGTGAGCGTAAAGACGGGTATCGGCTTTTCTTTTCTTTCGGTTTTATTCGGAAGTTTATCTTCACTAATCATGTGGTAATCAAGTGATTTTATGTCTAAAATCATATTTTCAAGATGCATATCCGATTTCATTAATCTAAAAGTATTTTCAAACGGAAGATAATCATTTGCGAATTTTATGTTTTCACCGGGTTTTAGTCTGAACAGCCACACAAAATCCATTATATTATTTTTAGATTTAAATATTATTCGTGTAGGTGCTTCGCCTTTTATTTCAAGATTTGTACCTATCATTTTTGAAAGATGTTTTTTTAAAAAATCATTTCTTACCAGTGCATTTCCGGTTATATCCGTATCTATGCTTTTTAAGTAATCTTTTATGGTTCCCGCAAAATCAATTTTATTTTTCTTATCAAAATCGTAATATCCCTCAAAATCTTTTAATGTAACTTTATCCGGAGTTAAATCAATATTTCCTTTTGTCAGCGTTATCGGAATTTTATCAACATCATTTATTTTAAATTTCAGTTCATTTAATTTAAATTTTCCGTTTAAATTATTATTTATTATGTTTAAATTAAAATCCAAATTTCCTTTTATATCGGAAAAATAAGAAATTACATCTCGTTGTACATTATTTTCTATAATTTGAGTATTTAAGAAATCCAAAATATCATTAATATTTAATTTTTTTGAAAATAAATTTATATCAAAATTCTGTTTTTTGTCTGCGGTTAAATTAATGAAAATATTTGAATTGTTTATTGATAGCGGACAGTTTTCAATATGAAAAAGATTATCCTGAAAAAATACACTGCCGTTATCATTTAATTTGAGAGTTACTTTTTTATCTTTTCTTGATACATCGGCTGATAATTGAAAGTATACATTCTTTTTGATTTTTTCTGCATTATTTACTCCGATATGTTCACCTTTCAGGTGGACTTTTACATCCGGATTAACGGCATAAAAAATTTCACATTCCCTAACCCCTAAAAGAGCATCAAATATATTAATATTCCAGTTATTTTTATCGTTTTGTTTTTGCTGCTGTTTTTGTTTGGGCAAAAGTTTTTGTATATTGTTTATATCGGCATAAATATTTTCTGCCGTAAGTTTTTTTATTATCAAAGTTTTTGAAAAAAGTTTTTCTAATGAAAATTCGCTGTTGAAATTCTTTAAATCTAAGAGTTTTTCATTATCCTTTTGAAGTATTATGCTTGAAATTTTAAACTGCAGCTCGGGAGAAAATCCTGTTTTTAAGAAAGGATTTTGAATAATTAAATCGGCATTTAAATATTTTTTTGCATTGTCTTGCACATATTTAATTACTTTGGGATTAGATACAAAGTAAGGCAGTCCTTTTACATATAATGCGGTTAAAGCAGCAGTGATAAAAACTGCTGCCGATAAAAAATAAATAAAAATTTTTCCCGATGTTTTGATTGTCATTTTACCTCTCGTACTTATTTTTTAATTTGTTTCTGGTATCGGAAAGAAGCCCGTTAAACGGGTTAATCAAATGTCTGTAATATTTTTTTATAAAGGTAACGGGATACTTTGGCAGCCAGCCGAATGTTTTTAAGATACCGACAGTATCTGCTCCGTGCGACAGAATTAAATCATCAATTGTTTCTTCGTGTGCGGGAGATACCGAGGAAACCACTTTTATAAGATAATCCGACAAAGTTAAAACGGAATATCCCGAAATAGCACCTGTATCAATAAATATTTCTTTTAGTTTTGAATTTTCATTATTATCCGAATTAATATAAATATCGGGCATTGCAAGTTTTTCGGCATCAACATCATCAAGTTCATACCATTCGCCCTTGTATTTAATTTTCATTACATTTTTTTCGCTCATATAAATATCATCACAAATATTAGGAATAAGTATATTTCCTTTGAAATTGGTTACTCCGTAGCGAAAATTTCTTGATGTTAAAAACATTTTACCGTATAAAAGGTCAATAGATGTGTATACAGGCTGTAAAATCGCTTCTCCGTATTCGTTATATATGCCAAAATCACTGTCATTTCCAAGTTTTATATATCTGCCTAAAATTCTATCAGCAAACCTGTATTTTGGTTTTATTAATATAATACCGTCTGAAGCCATTAAACCGTATTTGTTCTTTTTTTGAACAATCCACCCGTTCTTACCGGTCATAATAATCTTTTGGTAAATTGCAGGTACGACAATATTTCCCGATTTATCTTTTAAACCGAATTTATTATTTTCGGAAAAAACATATACATTTCGTTCTTGTTGTGCAGCCGTGTAGAATTCAGGCGAGCGTATTAAAGACGGAGCTTCTTTTGCCGCCTCCTCCGCTTCATTTGCACTCATTCCCATCTGTATAAAAAATATTAGAAATATTATTAAAAATAATCTTTTCATAAGAAAATTTTAGCATAAAATACTTTTATGCTATATTAAAAAGTATATAAACGGGAGGATAATATGCCGCAAGGTTTTTCAAATGCTAATATGAAGAAAAGAAATTCTGTTCTGGTTTTTTTAAAAGGAACTACAGCACCTTTGGTTTTATATGTGGATAACCCGATTGGTGTTTATGAAGAACTTGCGGGAATTTTGAAAAAAAATTCTTCAGTCCCTATGCTTATAGAAAAATCAACAATGGGCCCGATAAAAAAAGTATGTATTAATTCAACCGAAATTGCAGCCGTCGCACTTCAAGAAGAACAATATATTTAAATGTTATTGAATATTATCCTTTTTGTTTTTGCAGAGTTCCCAGTCTGTAGACATATTTGAAATACAAATATGTAAGTATTTTATATAAGAAAATAATATCTCCGTCAGCAAATTAATATGGCCGGTGTTTATTGTATAAGGATATCCTTGATTATTTGCAGCATATATTATTCTGATTAAACTCTCACAATATAAAATATACTTCGTAGTTTTTCTAATATGTTCATTTATTATTTCTATATTGTTCATATTCATTTTTCTTCTTTTTCCTTTCCTTTTCTGTAATAAATTGTTACATTATCGATAACATATTAATGATTTAATAACAATTATATAATCAAAGATATAATTTAATCACATATTTGTCAATAAAAATACAAATATATATCATGTAACTATGATATTAAGTTCAACAGAATTAGTAAGACTGCTTTTAAAGCGGGAAAAGTATAAGCAAAAAGACCTTGCAGATGCCTTAACGGTTAGAACAGGGAAAAAATATACAAAAGGAAGTTTGGCACAGCAGGTATTAAGAGGTTCAATCTCTTATGATGAATTTGTAATAATTGCAGATATTTTAGGATATGATGTTAAAATTGAAAAAAGGTAACTGCATAATCAAAAATAATGAAAATATATAAAATACCTGTCTAAATACTTGATATAGTTTCATCTTTCGGCTATCCTGTATATACGGTTGGAATGAAGCGGATATGGATGATAATACAAATATACCCTATGAAAAACTTGCACAGGATTGTAAAATAATCAGCCCCGAAAATCCAAAGGCGGTTATAGACTCTATTATTGCACTCAGTGCAAAATATCCAAGCGAACACCTTATCCTCATTTATAATTATTTTTTTGAACATTCCGACTGTTATGAAGTTTTAATGTTTTTACTCGGTAAAATTGATAAATACAAAGATAAATCAAGCAGAACTCTGCTTATTGATTCTTTGTTGATGAAAGAAAAGCTCTCGCAAAGAATAAAGGATGGCGAAAACGTTACAAGGATAAGAATAAACATAACAAAAGCTCTTGCAAATACGAAAGATTCTCAGGCTGTATATCCGCTTTTATATTGTTTAAATAATAAAGATGAAAATTATAAAGTAAAACTGTCGTGTGCCGATGCCCTCGGTAAAATAGGCGACAGATATGCCGTACTTCCTTTAATGAATATTGTTGAAGATGAATCCGAATCTTCCGTTTATGTTAAAGAATCGGCAGTATCCGCTCTCGGCATGCTTGGTGACGAAAAAGCGGTTGATTCTCTTGTTTTTATTCTTGAAAGTAAAAAAGGATTTCTCGATAAATTTACTTTTTTAAAAGAACGTGCTTTAGAAGCATTAAATAAATTAAAATTTAGAGGGGACAGAGTTTTTCATGCACTTGAAAAATCACTGCATGACGAATCACCACGTATAAGAATTAATGCAATTGAAGTTTTAATGAACTCTAATGATGCAAGAGCTGTTGATTTAATAAAACAAATGTTATTTGATGCCGATGCGGAGGTAGTGAAAAATGCGGTTACGGCATTATACAACCTGTTTGATGAAGATATTTTAGAGGATATTATTAATAATCCGCAAATGACGGATAATGCAAAAACTGCCGCAATTAATTTAAAAGAGTATCTTAAAAATAACGGAGAGGATGATAATGAATAAAGCTGTTATATTATTGTCGGGAGGTTTGGATTCCGTTGTCAGCCTTGCTTGCATCAAAGAACAATACGATGATATTTTAGCTTTAACATTTGATTATTCACAAAAATCCGCTATGCAGGAAATAAAATCATCAAAAAAAGTTGCAGATTTATACGGCATAAAACACAGAATAATAAAACTTGACTGGCTCGGCAGTATTTCAGGCTCCGCTCTTAATAATTCATCCAAAGTTCCCGTATTAAGTGAAGAAGACCTTGACGATAAAAATATAACGGCAGACAGTGCAAAATCAGTCTGGGTTCCCAATAGAAATGCTTTATTTATAAATATTGCCGCAAGTTTTGCTGAAGCTATGAATTTTAATGCCATAATAATAGGTGCAAATAAAGAAGAAGGGGCAACATTTATTGATAATTCGAAGGAGTTTATTACGGCAGTTAATAATTCATTGAAATATTCAGTAAATTCTAAAATCGAGGTAAAAGCTCCTTTAATAAATATGACAAAAGATGATATTGTAAAAAAAGGAACAGAGCTGAACATTCCGTTTAATTTAATATACAGCTGCTATCGGGGAAATGAAAAACATTGCGGTAAATGCGAGTCATGCCAAAGATTAAAAAAAGCACTGAAAAATTATTCAAATATTGATATAATGTACAGTATATTCGGAGATTAGTAAACATGCAGACTTTATTTATTGATAAAGAAATAAAATATACAGGAGCAGAACTTGCTCCTCATTGGATATATAAAAACTTTAAAGTTATGGGAAGTGCTATTGCAGCTTTTGTCGGAGAATGTGAAGTAAATTTAAATCACATGGTTGATATTGAGGATGTAATAAATAACGAGCCTATATACAGTAAAAAAATGCTTAATATAATAGAAGAAAATTTCAGTTCTACTTTAATCGAAATGATTTATAAACAAAGACTGCTTGTTACTATAACCAAAGAGTTAATAGAAAAAAATTATCCTGACGTTAAAATAAGAAGGAGCGGTGATGATTTATTTGTAAATGATAAAAAATTATCGGTATCTATTGCAACAAAATCAATTACATCAACACTGATACATTTCGGATTAAATATAGATGCACAGGGGGCGCCGGTTAATGCCGCAGATTTAACAAACGATGTTGGTGTTAAAGATATAAAAGAATTTGCGTTAGAACTTTTAAGCACATATAAAGAAGAAACTCAGGATATTAAGTTTGCTTCATCAAAAGTCAGAGGAGTTATATAAATAATGTCGTCTATCAATTATGATGAATTGTATGAAAGAAACTCAATAGAAACAATAACAAAAAAAAAGAAAAAAAGCGGAAGAAAATTAAAGAAAAAAACTAATTTCTTTTCGTATTTGTATCTTTTTGCTTTCGTTTTTCTTTGTGCTTTATGGGGGGTATCGCATATTATAAAATCGTATTCACCTGAAATTGATGTTACTATAGGTAATAATGAAGCATTTACCTTGAATGATTCCGATGTTGATGTTGAAATAAGAACAATTGATGAACGTCTAAAATGGATTCAAATGGAGGATGATTTACCTTCCGTATCAGTCAGAACATCGGAAAAATTTGACAAAGAAAAGAAAACAAATAAAGAATTTAAAGATATAAAAGAAAATAAAGAAATAAAAGAGTCAAAAGAAACTAAGGATAAACCAAAGAAACCAAAAGAAGAACTGGATATAAAACTTCCAATGCCGAGTATAAGCGAGATAAAGACTATTCATCATGAAGATTTTAAGAGTATTCCTGCCAAAGAGGTTATTCCTATTCCGAAACCGACGATAACAAAAGTTTATTTGGGAAATTATGCAACTCTTGAAGAAGCAATGAATGTTCAAAATAAAATAAGTATAATAGAACCTTCGCTTTCTCCGTTTGTAAAATCGGTAAAAGGACATTATATTGTTCAGTTAGGTTCATTTTCCGACAGTTCAAGAGCGGGTGCATTGGCAGATAAACTAACCGCAAAAGGTTATTACCCGAAAATCAATTATGAAAATTAATTTTTGCAGGTATGTTTTGCCAATTCGGCTGCATTTGAGGTATTTTTAGCGTAATATGTATATAGTTAAAATTATCAGCCGGTAACAATCCATAATAATTTTTTACATAATTTTGCACATAATACAGCTAATAATGAAAATAATACATCGTACAAAATTTTTGAAAGTGACTGGTAATAGATGAGGTCGTAAATAAACGGCATTGAATCGTGTTTCATGACCGCAATAACAGTCATATAGATAATACCTGTAACATGAATAATTATAACGCCGTATAAAACAGCTAAGATAGCGTGAATAAAGGAATTTCTATATTGAAGCTCTTTAGCACTAAAAAACACAGCAAAAAGATAAGCTGCAATGTAACCGAAATTATATTTAAATATGGAAGAAAGTCCTCCGCCAAGTCCAAAAACAGGATAGTTAGGAGAAAGTCCCAATGCAATATACAACAACACCGTAAATACTCCCCATTTTCTGCCTAATAGAGCTGCAATAAAAATTACAACAGGTATTTGCGGAATATATTCAAAATGGAATACGGAAACAGGACTTGAGTCAGGAAGAATAAAATCGTATTTAAATTGAGTGAATGTAGCAATAACCAATAACAGCAGACAAGCCGCAATTAAAGCCAATGTGCCGAGTCCGAATTTAAGCTGTTTTGACGGCTTTTTAATTTTTCTTATTCCGGCTATTACTCTTTTATTTACAATACTCAACCTCAATTTTAGTTATTCCTTCTTTTATTATTGCAAAATTATTCTTAAATTTATCATACCAAATATTTTGTGTAAACATAATTATAGCATTTTCATTATTATCCTGATAATAATTTTTTCTCATACCGATTGAATCAAACAAAAATTTTTCATAGAGCTTAATTGCAGGAATATTACTTTCTCTTACTTCTAAAGTGATATATTTAATCATGCTTTTATAACAGTCTTCAATTATTTGACTCATAAGAGCCTGACCAATCTGCATTCTTTGAAAATCAGGATTAACGGCAAGAGTTGTAATATGTGCTTCGTCTATTATTTTCCAAATTCCGATATAACCTGCCAATTTTTGTTTTTCATCTCTAATGCAGAAGTATGCGGAAAGATTATTTAAAAGTTCATTGTAAAAAGACTCTTTTGACCAGTGATGATTAGGATGCACTATTTCTTCAAGATGAAAAACATCATCTATATCAACAGTCTGCATTTTTGAGATAATAAATTTTTGCATTTTTATTCCGTAATAATCTTTCAAAGTCATTATATCAAAAAAATACTCTTTCAAATTTAAATATAAATATCTTATATTTTTGCTATAATGGTTGCAAAAGGCTGAATATGATTTCATTTATTACAAATCCTGTTATTATTTCCGTTATATTACTTTGTGTACTTTGTTTATGCAGAATTAACGTACTGATAGCATTAATAATTTCGGCGGTAGCAGGCGGTTTAACGGCACATATAAACATCTCTGAAATAATGCGTATTTTTACGTCGGGTATGGGAACAAATTCGGAAACAGCACTAAGTTATATACTTTTGGGTGCTTTTGCGGCATCAATGGTACATACGGGACTTGCTCCCGTTTTATCAATGAAGATAGCGGGGGCAATAAAATCAAAAAAATATATGCTTATATTTATATTGACAATAATTGCTGTTCTTTCACAAAATCTTATTCCCGTACATATTGCTTTTATTCCAATTTTAATTCCCCCGCTGCTCTGCATAATGAATGAATTAAAAATAGACAGACGTTCTGTTGCCTGTGCTCTTGCATTCGGATTAAAAGCACCGTATATTGTTATACCTGCAGGTTTTGGGCTGATTTTTCAAGGACTTATCAGTGAAAATTTAATCCAAAATGGTGTCGATGTGCTGAAAAGTGATGTTTGGAAATATGCTTGGATATTAGGATTGGGAATGCTTGCGGGGTATTTTACCTCAATTTTTGTTTCCTACTCAAAACCAAGAGAATATTCGTCTTGCAGTGAAATTCAAAAAATAAACGGTGAGAGTATACATCTTAATAATAAGCATTATATAACTTTATTTGCGGCATTAATTACACTTATGGTTCAGTTGTGGACAAACTCGCTTCCATTGGGTGCATTAATCGGTTTATCGGTTATATTCGGGTTTAGAGCAATCGACCACGATAAAACGGATAAACTTATTAATGAAGGAGTTGGATTAATGGGATATGTAGCATTTGTTATGCTTGTTGCCGCAGGTTTTGCAGCCGTTATGAAAGCAACGGGAGGTATTGAAGATATGGTTAACATTATTACTCCAGTTATGATGTATAATAAAATTGCTGCAGCATTTTTAATGCTTTTTGTCGGTTTGTTTGTAACAATGGGGATAGGAACTTCGTTTGGAACAATCCCTATTTTGGCGGTATTATATGTTCCCGTATGTGTAAAATTAGGATTTAGCGTTCCATCTACCGTAATTTTATTAATGGCGGCAGCGGCACTCGGTGATGCAGGTTCTCCTGCTTCCGATACGACTTTAGGCCCTACATCGGGACTGAATGCGGACGGACAGCATAATCATATTTGGGATACCTGTATTCCGACTTTTTTACATTATAATATTCCCATAATATTATCGGCACTTATTTCTGTTTGTATTTTTAAATGATTAAATATGAATAATAATTCCGCCTATAGCACCTGCCAAAATTGTTAAAACAGGATTTTTTTTAATAAAAGAAAACGGTATCATTAATATAATGAAAAGAATTAAAGCCGATTTATCGTATTGGGAAAAACTCTGAATAGAAGCTGTTTGAATAAGTAATTTTACTGCTATATATGCTAATAATGCACAAGCGGCACTTCTTAGTCCTATAAACGCATTGTTTACGTTTTCATTATGTTGAAATTTTGTAAAAAGTTTTGTGATTATTATTGTTAAAATAAAAGGAATAAGAACGATTGAAATTGTTGAAATAACTGCACCTGTTATGCCTGCTGTTTTATACCCCGTATATGTTGCCATATTTATTCCTACGGGGCCGGGGGTAATATTTGCAACGGCTATCATATTTGTTAATTCATCTAAACTGTACCAATTATACTGTCCCTGCAGATAAAACAGAAACGGGATAGCAGCATAACCGCCGCCTATGGCAAATGCCCCGATTTTGGCAAATTCCCAAAACAATAAAAAATATAATTTAAGCATGTTTTACTCCTTTTAATTTACCGTATATTAAGGCTGTTAAACCTGCCATAATGATTATTATTGCCGGGGAAATATGAATACAAAATAATGATGTAAGAATTATTAAAAATAATATATACGTAAATAATGAATTAACGCTCTTTTGCCATAGGTCTTTTATTGTAACAAAAACAAGAATAACAACAGAAATTCTTATTCCTTTAAAGGCACTTTGAATTATGGGATAGTCAATAATTCCCGTTAAAATATGAGCAAGGATTAATATACAAATAAAGCAGGGAACTATTATCCCCAAAAGAGCCATAACTGCACCTAAAATACCTTTAGCCCTGTAACCTGCACAAACTGCGATATTTCCTGCAATAATTCCCGGGATACACTGGCTCATTGCAAAAAAATCAACCAGTTCTTCATCACTCATCCAGTGTCTTTCATCCACTATGTATTTTTTTAAAAGAGGAACTATAACATATCCTCCGCCTAACAGCTGAATTCCTATTATAAAAAATATTTTAAAAATTTCTAATAATGATACATCTATAGAATTACTTTTACTCATATTAGAATTCTAAAATAAAAATGACGGATATTGAATATCGTATAAATCATTTATAAACTTTTAATAGCATTTAATATTTTAATCAGTTTTTTTCTGTCGTCTTTAATATTTTGAATTGAATTTATAATTTCCAGCTTTAAATCATCAATATTTTTTGAAGATTCAAAAATAAACAACTCATAAGGTTCTACATTTAATATTTGTGCAATTTTAGACAGATTTTCGGAGGTCGGATAACTTTTTCCTGTTTCAATTTTGCTCATACTGATAGTTTCAACATTTATTAATTTCGCAAGTTCTTCTTGCGTAATTTTACGTTCTTTTCTAATTCTTTGTATGTTTTTTCCGACTTCCGATTTTAAGTCCATTGCAAAACCTCTTTTTTTATTTTAAAAAATAATAATATTTAATTTAATAACTTTTAAATATTAATAATCTTGACTAATAATATTTAAATGCTTATAATAAAATTGCTGCTAATAATTTAAGTATTAAAGAAATGAAAAATATATTTAATTTTTTAAAAAAAGATAATATAGATAATCCGCCTTACGATTATTATTTCCTCAAAAACTTAGATGAGAAAGAGTATCCGAAGTATTTAGCTAAATTATTTTATATGAATACGGGAGAGAAACTTCCGTTGAAGTATGATTTTAAAAATAGCAGCAGTAGGGTGGACTTTAGTCCACGCAGACAAGGTTTTG